>CAMVRW010000058.1 GCA_947169985.1 uncultured Butyrivibrio sp.
CCATCTATCGTAGTGTAGGGAATCCTGTCCCTGTTTCTTTCCGTCACTGGGATTATCTTTTTCTCTATCTTTTCCAGAGTCTCTTGAACCCAGGCTTTTTCTGTATCTGTCAACGTTCTCATTCTTTTCCTTTCTGCCTCGATTATGTATCTATTTTCCTTATGTTTACACATATTTCATGTATCTATTCCGGTCACGATATTTCCAGTGTAGTCTTATGCTCCTGCCCCATCCTTATAAGCACCCTGTACACTTCATGCTCCCAGGATAACTTAAGCCTCTCATCCTCTATGGGAAAGGTCTGTATCTCCTCCAGGCTTCCGCCTGTTACCAGAACCTGTCCAAGGTCCCCAAGCTTTATATCAAGCCTGTCGTCTTTAGAAGATTCCGGATAAGGCCTTTCATAGGTCATAAGAGTTAAAAGAGCTGTCATCTCTCCTTCATATTCATCAGTAACTACAACACCCTGGCCCTTTTTTAGTTCTACAGATCTTCTGTAGTTCTTTACCAAAGGATTCTTATAAGCCCCGGCTATATCCATATTCAGGCAGGACCTTTGGTATGGTTTTCCATCAGAAGTATCACAGGTTCCGGATTGGAATTCCACTTTATCTGCCTCAAACTCCTGCCCATCCCTTTGCATCACTATACTATCATCATAGTAGTCCTCAGCAGGGTTCTTTCCAAGATGACTTATTTTTATTTCCGTATCATTTTTTATAAACGTAGGAACGTTGTGGAACTGGGACTGCATGGTCCACAGCTCATATCTCTTTTCAGAAAAGGTCTGCTTTGTGTAGGTTCCGACGCCAAGATCTATAATAAGGGGCTTACCATTTTTATAAATTGTAAAGGACCCCACATCGTTATGGTTATGGCTGTCAGCATTATTTCCTGCCTTGGCAGCCAGGACATAAGTTTCGTCCCTGCCGATCATCAGGCCTGTACTTTCAAAAAAGGCGTCTGTGCACAAAACGTCGCTTTCCGGATACTTTTCCATCTCTTCATAATTAAAGGCTTGGATCACATGGTAAAAGAGATTTATCTCATCAGGAAGCAACTTTCCTTCTTCGCTTTCCCTCCTGAAGTCCGCCGCAGCAAAGGCAGTCAACACTTCATCCTTACAGTATCTTCCAAAAAGATATTCCCTTGCCGTTCTTCTTGGGCAGATGGCGGCGCAGTCAGCAAAATTAATGTATCTGTTATCCGAGACGTTCATGCGAACTATATAACCTGCAATATTCCTGATAAGCTCTTCTCCAAAGATATCCTCAAAGTCGGTTCCTCTTAAAGCATCTACCATCAGGTACAAAGCTCCAAAGAGGCAAAGGCCTGCATGGGAATAGTACTGGGCACCTTCATTACAGCATCCATCATCACCGTACTCATCAAGAAAATAGTCCAGTGATATGGCGGCACTTTCAAGATACTTTCTTATCTCTGCTTCGCTAAAAAATCCCTCAGGTCTTGTGAGGGCACACAAAAGCACATTCTGTGTGCACCAGGGTGTCCAGTTGCACATGGGCTGTTTACCATCTCCCATCCACCAGAAATGCTCCTCACTGTAAGGCTTAAAAATTCTTTCCTCCAGTCTCTTATTGATAAGTGCGCTAATGTCAGGATTCTTTTTATTTAGGACCGGCCTTAAAAGATACTCTGCAAAGGCCAAAAGAGCTCCTGTCTCAGCGCCAAAAAGATCAATGATTGGGTGAAGAACATCAGGCATTTCCTGCTGCTTAGCGTCCCTGACATGGGTGTTATGAGCAGGAAGACACCAGGAGCTCTCCTCAAGAATAAGGTAGATACCCTCAAGAATAGCCTCAAGAAATCTTCCTCTGTTCTCAACCATCTCCGCCATAATAAGGCTGTTTAGCTTTCTTCTTCTGGAAAAATAAAGCTCCTCAAATCTTACACGGTTTCCGTTTTTTGAAAACTCAAGATAATCAGACAAAAGAATTACTGACCAGGGTTTTTCTTTTTCATTCTCTCCCGCAGCTATCAGCTTCAATTTAAGATCATCAGGGAAAGAGTCATATGCATCTCTTTTACTAATATCAGGACACAAAGAAAACGCGCACAGTGAGCGCGTTTTCTGAAAGTATTCCAAAACCAGATGTCTTTGAGAAATCTCTTTTGCCATGGTATTATCCCTTTACTGAACCGGCTGTGATTCCAGCAACAAAGTATTTCTGAAGTGAAATGAAAACTATAAACACCGGAATAAGCGACAGTACTGATGCTGCCATGATAAGGCCATACTCAGCAGAGTACTGTGAAATAAACATCTTCAGTCCTATCTGGAGAGTTTTCTTGGACTCAGTTGTGAGATAGATAAGGGGTCCAAGGAAGTCATTCCAGGTATTTACAAAGGTAAATATGATAAGGGTAGACAAAGCAGGCTTTGACAGGGGCAGCATAATCTTTGCATATATCTCATATTCAGACATACCATCGATCCTTGCAGCCTCACAAAGTGAGTCCGGGATTCCCTCGTAAAACTGTCTCATAAGGAATACTCCAAAGGCGGAGAAGGCCTGAAGAATGATAATGGCAAGATGTGTATCTGCCAGGCCCAGGTTTCTCATAAACATAAACTGAGGAACCATGTATACCTGCCATGGAACAGCTATTGTTGCAACATATGCCAGGAACAATATGTTTCTTCCCTTGAACTCCAGTTTAGCAAATGCATAGGCAGCAAAGCTAGATGTAAACAGCTGAAGCAGTGTAACGATAACTGTCAGTTTAGCAGTATTTAATGTGAATTTTGCCAGAGGGATCTTGGTCCAGATATCAATATAATTTTGCCATCTGGGGGCTTTGGGTATCCACTCAAAGGGTATTACAAATACGTCCTTGTTAAATTTCAGTGATGCGGAGATCATCCAAAGGAATGGCACAAGCATCATCATGGCCAAAAGGATGAGCAGCGCATAGACAATGATCTGTCCTATGATTCTGTTGTTCTTTTTGCTCTTCACTTTTTATTCCTCCCCATCAGTCGTTGGCGTAGTTCTTCTCACCCTTGAACTGGATGAGTGTAACAGCAAGCACTATGGCAAAGAGCACCAATGCTGATGCAGAAGCTCTTCCCAGCTTCCAGTTCCTGAAGGCCTCTTCATAGATATAGTAAACAAGAACGATGGCGCTCTTATTTACAACACCATTGGAGCCTCCGGCCAGCATATAAACTATGTCATATACCTTGAAGCAGTTGATAGTAAGCATTATAGTTACGAAAAATGTGGTGGGCTTAAGCTGTGGAACAGTAATGTGCCTAAATTTCTGCCAGGCATTAGCTCCATCCAAAGAAGCTGCCTCGTAGAGATCCTCACTTATTCCCTGAAGTCCCGCCAGGTAGATCACCATATAGTAACCCATATTCTTCCAAACGGAGAACATGATAATTGTCAACATAACAGTACTTGATGAAGCAGCCCATTTAAGAGGCTGTGCATGAAATACATTCATAAGAAGCTGATTTACAATTCCGCCCTTAGCTGGTGTAAAGAGCATGTTCCATACAGCAGCTACAGCTACCAGTGAAGCAACATAAGGGAAGAAGGCAACTGTCCTGAAAAAGTTGGTTCCCTTTATCTTCTGATTAAGCAAGATTGCCAGTCCCAAAGCCATGATCAGCGTTATCGGGACGGTAAAGATACTATAGACTATTGTATTTTTCAGAGCAGAAGTGAATCTGTCATCTGAAAAGATCTGAACGAAGTTGTCTAGTCCGACAAACTTCATCGCATTACTTCCATCCCACTCAGCAAAAGACATGAGCAGAGCAAGAACGATAGGTCCAAGGGTAAATACAGCAAACCCGATGAAATTCGGCGCAATAAAAGAATAAGCTACGAGATTTCTTTTTCGCTGGCGCCTCTTCATATTCTTTTCCATAGCAGTAATTCCTGCAGCCATGTTTGTTTCCTCGTTTTTCCTTTAATAGCGTTTCCCCTAAAAAGAGCACTTGAACTCAAGCTTTCTTGATATTCAAGTGCTCTGTCTTAAGTATCTGATTATTTATTACTGTGCAAGTACAGCCTGAACGCCCTCGTTCATTGCTGCGATAGCATCATCAACACTAACTTCTTCATTCATGATAAGGTCATGCTGCTCGTTGAGTACTGTCTCAATCTCTGATGACTTGTCATTTGCAGGCATCTCAAGGTATGTGTGGCTAGTGATAAGTGCTTCCTTTGAAGCATCATCTGTTGGGAATCCATCCATAGAAGCGATGATATCTACGATTGTCTTGTTTGTCATAGCTGGGATATTACCTGTAGAAGCCATAACCTCTGCGCCCTCAGCTCCGCTTACAAACTTAACGAAATCCCAAGCTGCATCCTTGTTAGGTGCTGATGTAGGAATTGAAAGAGCTGTGATTGTTGAAAGAGTTGAACCAGCCTCTACACCATCAGCGTGAGGATACTTAACAATACCCCAGTTTGTGCAGTCTGTGTACTCGCCGTCTTTGATCTTCTGGATAAGTGTTGCAATGAACCATGATCCCATGTTCATTGTTGCTACGTTACCCTGTGCAAATGCTGCTGAGTAATGAAGTCCCTGTGTCTTAAGTGTTGCATAATCCATGCAAACGCCATCTTTCTGCTGTGCAAGAACCATCTCGTAATATGGCTTTGTGAAATCATAGTTGCCATCAACGATTGTGTGCTTACCATCAAGGATACCATCAAGCTGGATTGTTGACCTCCAGGTGTGGTAGTGAGATCCGTAAACCTCAGCACCCGGTGTTGTATCTGTTACGCTCCTTGCAAGCTTGTCGTACTCTTCCCAGGTCATATCATTTGTAGGATAGTCTACACCGGCCTTGTCGAAGATGTCCTTGTTGTAGAAGAGAACCCAGATGTCTGATCTGAAAGGAAGCTCATAGAGACTTCCGTCTATTGTTACCTGATCTGTTACTCCGTTGTAGAGTGAAAGGTCAACGCCATCTGCTGCGATGCGGTCATTAAGGGGCTCAAGAACGCCCTTGTTAACCAGTGATACATATCCGGGAACGTCCTTAATTGTTACTACATCAAAGTCAGATCCTGCTCCTGAAAGCTGTGTTCCAAGAACCGTGCTGTAATCTGTTGATCCAAGGTCAACCATCTCGATTGTTACATTGGGATGAGCTGCTGTATAAGCATCGATAAGTGGCTGATAATAAACTGTGCTGGATACATCCCAAAGTGCCCACTTAAGTGTTACAGGCTCATCAGATGCTGTCTCAGTAGTCTCTGCTGCTGCCTGAGTATTGTCTGCAGGAGCTGCTTCTTCAGTCTTTGTTTCTGTCTGTGCTGTTGTGTCTGCTGCAGGAGCCTGCTCAGCTGCTGCTCCGCAACCTGTGATACTTGCAACAACCATAGTCATGGCAAGTAAAGAGCTAAGAATTCTCTTTTTCATATAAACCTCCCTCTAAAAGTACCGCTTACGCGCGGCATGTTTGTTATGTAATCAGTTTATATTTTCTTTATAATTCAATGAATGCACATTCTTTAACTCTTGTTGTCAAAAAAATGCATTTTTTTTATATAAAACTGTATTTTCTTTATAAGTCCACTGCTCTAATATATACCTATGCATACCAAAAAACACTCTATCAGAAACAAAATCGTAATATGGGCTGTTGGCTTTGCCCTTCTTATTGCTCTCTCAGTTGCAACTGCCAGCTATATTCTCTCTGCCAGATACCTTAGGGAAAATCAATATCAGTCAGCCCTTACAAATATCCATGTCCTTGGTAATGAACTGGACTCAGATATCAATACTGTCCTTACCTTTTCCAACTGGATATGTCTCGACAGTACGATCAGTAACTATCTTCGCACTGTAGACAAGGCCTATGCAACGGACCTTCAGTCCGGAAGGAAACTCTCAGTCAATGCCTGGAACCATCTGAATAATGAATTTAACATTGTTGGTGTAAGAAATGAGGTTGAAAGAGTTGTCATCACAACGCCTAACGGCACTCGGTTTCTGCAGGCCATTTCCAAAGGAGATGCCCAGTCCATAGCAAGTGTCCCCATGACTATTATGGATTCCGAATTTTTTGAAGCCCACATCACCGATCAGACCTTCAGGTGGGATGGCTTTTTCCCAAATCCCCTTAGCAGGACGGGAACTCCAAATATCCTTCCTATAGTAAGGCCAATTTACAGCTCTTCATCTTCTCAGATCATCGGATGGGTCTATATGGATATCCCCATCTCAGTTATCATAAATTCCTTTAAAAGTTTCGTTTTGACAGAGGATGACGCCCTGTATATCACCTTTAGCAAGGGCAGTACGTACAGGTATAGCTCTTTTGACCTGGTAAAAGACACTGTTCCCGCAGATGCCATATCTTACGTTCTTCCGGATACCGGATGGACCATATCCTACCTGCCCTCCAGAGCGGCCCTTGAGGGAAGGATGCGCTCCTATAAGCTCCTTATAATTGCAATCTTCCTTGTGATCCTTTTTGCAGGTGTTATCCTGAGCATCTCCCTGCATCGGACAATAAACCGCCCGGTTGACAGGCTGATAAGTCGTCTTGATAAAATAGGACAGGGCGATTTTTCCAGGGACGAGAAGATTGAGTGGGACAACGAACTTGGTGAGATTGGCAAAGGTATCAACAATCTGTCTGAAAACGTCTCAGACCTCATGGAAAAAAGACTTGTGGATGAAAAGGCCAAGCACGACCTTGAGTATCAGATCCTCCAGTCACAGATTAATCCCCACTTTTTATACAACACCTTAAACACCATCAAATGGATGGCTACTATTCAGGGCTCGGAGGGCATTGCAGACATGTCTACCTCTCTTTCCCGCCTGATGAAAAACATTTCAAAAAGCACCAAGGATCTGATCCCAATAAGCGATGAATTCTCTCTGGTGGATGACTATTTTACCATTATGAAATACCGCTACGGCGGAACCATCGACCTGGAATACATAACCGAGGAGGAAGCACTTCTTAATCAGAAGATCAACCGCTTCTCCCTTCAGCCAATTATAGAAAACGCGATATTCCATGGGATTGAGCCCAAGGGAAGCGCCGGCAAGATCACCATTCACACCTATAAGGACGGTGGTAATGTCATAATAGATGTAACGGACAACGGCGTTGGCATGAGCAGCAAGTCCATTGAAGAGGTATTAAGCGGAAAAAGCCAGACCTCCACAGAATTTTTCAGACAGATCGGTGTCTATAATGTAAACAAACGTATCAAATACACCTTTGGTGAAAACTACGGAATAAAGATAAAAAGCGAAGAAAACAAGTTCACTACCATGAGCTTTATACTTCCCTTTGAAGAGGAAGAAGAATGTACAGATTGTTAATTGTTGATGACGAGCCTCTGGTCCAGATCGGCTTAAAGACCATGCTCGCCAAAGACCATGCAGAAAACATTGAAGTAGTGGGAACAGCCTCAAATGGCCAGGAGGCCTGGGATATTATTTCTCAAGATCCCCCGGATATTGTCATCGCTGATATTCGTATGCCGGTGATGACAGGCCTTGAGCTCCTTAGCAAATCTCACAACAAGTACGGCTCCGTTCCGGCATTTATCATGCTGACTGCTTATGAAGAATTTGAGATGGCAAGACAGGCCATAGTTTACGATGCGGTGGATTATCTGGTAAAAATAGAGCTTAATCCCAACACCCTTTCAGCAGCCATAGCAAAGGCAATCCAGAGAGTTGACAAGGTAAAACCTGCTGCAGAATCGCCTAAGACCAGCAGTAATAGTTCTCTTGAAGACTTAAGACAAAAATTCATGCTTAAACTCTTTAATCACCAAGTGCTTTCCCAGGAGGCCCTTCTTTCAGAGGCAGCAAAGCTTAATCTTTCCTTTGACTTCAACCGTTATATTGTGGTCTTTTGTGAAATAAGCTCTGATGTCCCAGCATCCGGCGGAGATTCCTTCACCTCAGAAGCGCTGGATATCTATTCCTCCAGTATAAGCATGGCAAAAGAGATCATATCACGACACGCCCCTTGTCAGATTGTTTCAATCGATCTGCAGCATTTTGCAGTGGTTTTCTCTTTTACTGAAGATAAACCTGTAGCCGGGACCATGGATCTTATAACAGAAGCTCTAGAAAATGCCAGGACCATGATAACCAGCTATTTCAAGACCACACTCACCTTTGGCATAGGCTCTGCCGTATCCACGCCTATAGACATCCCCGTGTCCTTCGATGAAGCCAAGACAGCACAGCAACAGGCAGACAACACTAATCCCATCAGACTCTTTAGCCATATTGTAGGAAGCAACCGCCGCTCCGGTAAAGATAAGCTTATCACCGCCATTCAGGAATACATAGATGACAACCTAAACGGCAAGCTTCAGCTTAACGAAGTTGCTGAGGTCTTTGGTCTTTCCCCGGCTTATCTGTCAGTTCTATTTAAAAGAAATACTGAAACCGGATTTTCAGAATACGTTTATACAAAAAAAATAGACAGGGCAAAGGAAATGCTATTGTCCGGTGACATGAAGATCTACGAAGTTGCAGATGCTCTCGGTTTTGAGTCGGCTTACTACTTCTCCAAGGTCTTCAAAAAAGTTGATGGCCATAGTCCAAGAGAATACATACAAAGCAAAAGCGACATGTAATAATCCTACATGTCGCTTTGTTTTTATATTATCCACTTTTTTAACACCGGTATATGACTGATCACAAATACGATGCAAAATGATATCGCATAATCTGCAAGTGCCATTATAGGAAGCATTATAAAAGGCGCTACCATTACTGGCTTTAAGCCAATCTTTCTGAATGCAATAAGGCCAAAGTCGTGAACCAGGTACATGCCAAGGTTCATTTTGGATAGCTGTATTATGGCTCTCATTAATTTCGTGTCAGGGTCCACATCCTTAAATCTATATCTGAAAAAGACAAAGGCAGAGAGGCCAAAGAGTGGCATTCCGGCGTTTGTATATTCATGGTAGGTATGAGCCGGATACTGTTGGCTGATGATCATAACTGAAACCACCACAAACATGATAAGTGCCGAGCCTATACCAAGGGCATAAATTTTCTTTCTTTGTTTTGGGCTCAGGTCTTCCGTTCCAAAATAGTATCCGGCGAGATAGTAAAGAACATATCCTGAAATGTGAGACAGGTCAAATCTTCCGGTTAGCCAAAATGTATACTTCGATACTATCGGGATTAACTGAAGTGTAGGAATAAGATAAGTTAAGATAAATGAGGTCAACAGGAAATATCTCATGGCCTTTCTGTCCGCAGCTACCGGCCTTAGCGCAGGTGTAATGATATAAAGCCCTGCTATGGTAAAGATATACCACATGTGATATCTTCCCGCCGATGTATCATGTAAAAGCTTTTCTCCGACACCGCCTGCTAAGGATCTTGAGGTCATAAAACCGCTGGTAATAAGCGCATACAGAAACGACCAGAAAAAGAATGCACAAAGTAGTCTTGGTATGTATCTTTTGAATATATCAGAGGAATTCACCTGTCTTTGCGGGTTTAAAAACAGATATCCACTGATCATCAAAAAGACCGGGACACTGAACCTTCCCAGCATATCAAAAATATTTAATACTCCCCAGGGATAAACCCCAAATGGTGCTTCATACCAGCTTATTGCACCTGTATGAACCACTATAACCCCTATCATGGATGCCACTTTAGCTATGTCCAGATAGTACTCTCTTTTCTTCTCCATAAGAACTGTTTAAAACACCTCCCGAAATCACTAATAGTATTATACGAAAAGGCACTACGTCAGAAAAGACGTAGTGCCTCATTTGTTTTATAAATTATCTGATTCAGATCAAAGCTTTGGGCCAGCTGCTACAAGAGCCTTACCAGCGTCATTGCCTTCATACTTCTTGAAGTTCTTTGTGAATCTCTCTGCAAGATCCTTAGCCTTAGCTTCCCACTCAGAAGCATCAGCGTATGTATCACGAGGATCAAGGATTGCAGGATCAACTCCAGGAAGAGATGTAGGAACTTCGAAATCGAAGATCGGGATCTTCTTTGTCTCAGCCTTGTTTACATCACCGTTAAGGATTGCGTCGATGATTCCACGAGTATCCTTGATGGAGATTCTCTTGCCTGTGCCGTTCCAACCTGTGTTTACAAGGTAAGCCTTAGCGCCGCTCTTCTGCATCTTCTTAACGAGCTCCTCACCATACTTGGTAGGATGAAGCTCAAGGAATGCCTGACCGAAGCAAGCGGAGAAGGTAGGAGTAGGCTCGGTGATACCACGCTCGGTACCTGCAAGCTTTGCAGTGAATCCGGAAAGGAAGTAGTACTGAGTCTGCTCGGGAGTAAGAATTGAAACG
This sequence comes from uncultured Butyrivibrio sp., assembly GCA_947169985.1. Taxonomy (GTDB): domain Bacteria; phylum Bacillota; class Clostridia; order Lachnospirales; family Lachnospiraceae; genus Butyrivibrio. The sequence continues at coordinate 10,308 of CAMVRW010000058.1, forward strand.
GGAGGAAGTACTC
>CAMVRW010000059.1 GCA_947169985.1 uncultured Butyrivibrio sp.
CCTGGGGAGAGAATCTGGTATACATGGTGACACTTATTGTTCTTCTAGCTGTTTCAGGATTTATAATGACCCGCAGAAACACACAGGAGATTGTTGAAAGTACCACCTTCAAGACCCGTGAAGTGATCGGGCTTGCCATTGTATTTATATGGTCATTCATATCTCTTTCAGATGTGAGTACCTTTATCTATTTCCAGTATTGAGTGCGAGTAAGAAATGACAGATAAGAATTCATCAGTAAAATTCATAAAGCGCATCGTTGCCATAATTCTGGCTCTTATGGTTTTGGTAGCAGGAATTGTTGTAGTGTTTGACCCGTTTTACCATTATCACAAACCTTGGCTGGGACTAAAGGCGGTGCTCAACGACAAGGAGTATCAGTGCGTTGGAACCTTGAGGAACTTTGACTATGATTCACTTATAGTTGGATCCTCAGTTATGGAGAACAACGATAATTCCTGGTTTAATGAGGCTTTTGATGTCACAACCATTAAGGCCATCAGGTCCTATGGCGCTACAGCAGATCTTTGTTACCTGCTTGATGTGGCCTATGAAAGTCATGACCTTAAGTATGTGTTTTACAATATAGATCCTTCCTCACTTTATGGTGAGGCGGTAACAACCTACGAATCTACAGGTTGTCCCATGTATCTGTATGATAAAAACCCCTTCAATGACATCAAGTATCTTTTTAACAAGGACGTTCTTCTTGAAAAGATCCCATATCAGATTGCAAGCTCATTTATAGGGGATTATGATGAAAACTTGTCATATAACTGGGCAAAGTGGAAGAGCTTCGGTCCGGAACTGGCACTGGGACTGTATTTCAGGTCAAGGGAAGTAAAAGAGATGCTTCCGGAGGATGCTTATATCGATAACCTTACGGCGAACATAGCTCTTTTAACAAAAGAGGTAGAGGCCCATCCGGAGACAGAATTCATTTTCTTCTATCCGCCGTATTCCATGCTTTGGTGGGATATGAGTTACAGGGGCGGAGAAACTGATGCCATCATCTACTGCGAAAAGGAGATGACAAAGGCTCTTTTGCAGTATGACAATGTGAGGATCTTCTGTTTCCAGAATGAGCCTGAGGTGACAACTGATCTGAATAATTACATGGATACCATTCACTTTTCTCCTGAGATAAACAGGCTTATGCTTGATCAGATAATAGCAGGGGAATATGAGATGACACCTGATAATTACGAGGAAGTCATTGACGGGGTTAAGGCCTTTTCTGATGAAGTTCAGGAAAGCTATATTAAAACCTATGAACAGCAGGATCTTCTGAACTATGAAGGTACTGAAGAATGAACATTAACCCTTTAGTAAAATGATGATATACTTATTTTTAGGAATTTAAAAAGTTTGGAAGAAGGTAATAAACGTGAGTGAAGTACCGGTTAAGAAAATTGTACTGACAGGCGGAGGAAGCGCCGGACATGTGACACCTAATATTGCGCTTATCCCGGCTCTTAAAAAAGAAGGCTTTGAGATCTATTACATCGGATCATATAACGGAATCGAGAAGAGACTGATCGAGGATTACAATATCCCATACTTTGGAATAGCTACAGGTAAACTCAGAAGGTATTTTGATCCTAAGAATTTTTCTGACCCCTTCAGAGTGCTTAAGGGTTTTTCAGAAGCCAGAGCACTTCTTAAGAGGATAAAGCCTGATATAGTTTTTTCCAAAGGCGGATATGTCAGTGTTCCTGTGGTAAGAGCCGCTGGGGCACTAAAAATCCCATACATTGTTCACGAGTCGGATATGACCCCGGGACTTGCCAACAAGCTTAGTATGACTGGAGCAAGAAAGATCTGTTGCAATTTCCCTGAGACAATGAGACTCCTTCCTGCAGAGAAGGCAGTTCTTACTGGAACACCCATAAGGGAAGAACTTGGAATGGGTTCAAGAGAAGAGGGAATACGAATCTGCGGATTTGAGGATGACAAGCCTGTTCTTATGGTAATTGGAGGAAGTCTGGGAGCACAGTCAGTAAACGAGACTGTTCGTTATGCCCTGCCAAGACTTCTTCCTCACTTCAACATAGTTCATCTTTGCGGAAAAGAGAAGATGGACAACTTAAAACTTTCTGTACCAGGCTACAAGCAGTTTGAGTATGTTAAAAATGAGCTTAAGGATATCTTTGCCATGGCAGATATCGTGGTATCAAGAGCTGGAGCTAATTCAATCTGTGAGCTTCTTGCACTTCGTAAGCCCAACATTCTGATCCCATTGTCCACAAAGGCAAGCCGCGGAGACCAGATGCTCAACGCCAGATCCTTTGAGCAGCAGGGCTTTTCTATGGTGATCGACAACGACGAGCTGGATGAGGATATCCTGTGTGAGACCATTTATGAGCTTTATAACACCAGGGAGAAGTACATGGAGGCTATGAGCAACTCCAACCTTCACAGTGCTACAGACACAATCATAAGAATAATTAAAGAGGAAATGAACTAATGACATATAAGACAAAAGGAACCTGTTCAACACAGATAGATCTTGAGGTTACAGACGGGATCGTTAGAAATGTAAAGTTTACTAACGGATGTAACGGAAACCTTCAGGGTATTTCAAAGCTGGTTGAGGGAATGAAGGCAGAGGATGCAATCGCTAAGCTTCGCGGAATAAAGTGCGGATTTAAGCCAACCTCATGTCCTGATCAGCTTTCCTATGCTATTGAAGAAGCAATGAATTCATGATGAACAATCTTACAGAAAAAGAATTTCTGGAAAACTATACAGACACCATATATGATAAGCCATCTGTCACTACGGATATTTTGGTCCTTGGGGTGGATGAGACCTTTGGAAAGCTAAAAGCTCTTTTAATAAAAAGAGATGAGCACCCGTATCTTGGGTACTATGCTCTTCCCGGAGGATTTATCAGTAAGGGAGAGAGTGCTTACCAGGCAGCTGCAAGGAAGCTTGCTGAAGAGGCCGGTGTAAGGGATGTGTATCTTGATCAGATCTACACCTTTACAAAGCCCGGAAGGGACCCAAGAACCTGGGTCATGAGTATTGCTTATCTTGCTCTGGTGGGAGATGTTTCGAAGATAAAGACTACCGGAGAGTGGTTTGACCTGACAATTGATGAAGACAGGATAAGGCTTTACGGAGCTCAGTCCGATACAGAGATCATTTATCCGGTAAGTGTTAAGAGCTTTAAGAACGGCCGGATAAGCTACAGAAATCTGGTGGCTTATGATAAGGGAAAGGGCGATAAACTGGCCTTTGACCATGTGGAGATAATCATTGAATCCATATCTAAGCTCAGAGCTATCTTTGAAAATTCCGACCTGGCTTTCAATATGGTAGGTGACAGCTTTACTTTACCGGACCTTCAGGCACTTTATGAACTGGTCCTTGGAAAGAAGCTTTACAAGACCAATTTCAGAGCCCTGGTAGCTCCAAAGATTGAGGCCACCGGAGGTAAGATAAAATCTGCAACCAGCAATAAGCTTTCCGCTGAGTACAGATATATTGGGCAGTAACAGCATATTTATAGAATATTAAAACCTTAGGAAATGGCGCAGAAACATTTTTCTAAGGTTTTTTATTTTACCTATTGACAAAGTAGTAAATTACTACTAATATGTAATCAGATAATAAAAGTAGCAAATAGCTACTAATAAAACCCATAAATAAGGAGGAGCGCATTATGAAGTTCAAAAAGTTTAGTCCTAATGATTATGTAATGGTAGTTAAAAATGGAAAGGTTGTGAGAGAGGGGCTTGGGCTTTCGCTTTTCTACAACGAGCTGACAACTAATATCATGGTGGCTCCTTCTACCGCATTTGATGGAGCATTTGCATTTGATGATCTGGTAACCAGTGATTACCAGAGGGTATGTGTACAGGGAGTTACAACCTATATGCTGACGGATTACGAGAAGGCAACACAGATGCTGGATTTCTCTTTTAATCATGTAGTGCCCATGGAGGACAAGATACTTAAGAATATGGTGCTTCTGGAAAAGAGGATCAATAACATCATTAAGGCTATAGTCATCAGAGAGGTCAGCAAGAAGGATGTAAGGACCGTCATAAGATTTGCAGATGAGATGGCAAGCGTGATCGCTGAGAAGCTGGCTCAGGATGAATCAATTGCAAAGCTGGGAGTAAGTATTACAGGAGTAAATATCCTTGGTATCAACCCAAATGCAGAGACAAGGAAAGCTCTGGAAGCAGCTGCAAGGGAGCAGATCTTAAAGGAACAGGATGACGCCATCTACATGAGAAGAAATGCGGCCATCGAGCAGGAGAGGGTCATCAAGGAGAATGAGATCAACACAGAGATCAAGGTGGCAGAGAAGGAGAGAGAGAAGGAAGAGAAGGAGCAGGAGATGATGAAATATATCCAGACCTGTCAGCTGGATATGAAGAAAGAGGAGCAGGAAAGAGAGCAGGCAATGAAGCTCAAGGCTCTTCAGGCAGAGCTTACAATGACCAATGAGAAGCAGGAAAAAGAACAGGCAATGAAGCTTAAAGCCCTGAAAGCCAACCTGGCACTGGATACAGAGAGACAGGAAAAAGAGCTGGAGCTTAGAGAAAAGGCTGCTGCCAAGAAGATGGAAATAGACAATGAAGAGATGCTTGGAAAGATTGAGCTGGAGAAAAAGAACAAGGAGTACACAGCTTTAGAAGCCGAGAATGCTAAGATCAAGGCAGATCAGGAGGCATATGCAGTTGAAGGAATCGTACGGGCATATAATAATTTGAATGTGGCCCTGGTTGAGGCTTGTGCAATGGCCCAGATGGATCCCGGAACTCTTATGGCAAGGGCATTCATGAACATTGGAGATAATGCAGGTAAGATTGGTACTTTCAACCTTACACCGGATCTTTTACAGACCATAGCAACAGGAATCGGAAATAACCTGAACAAGCAGCAGGGGTAATTAAGAAATAATCTGGAGGCGGACATGACTGATCGAGGAATGAACAAAGTTGTACTCATAAAAAGGCGCACAAGATATGAGGAATTAAAAAGACGCTACAATACTGTGGAGCAGGCAAGGTTTTATATAGAGCATCTGGGTGCGGACTTTAGCGATTATGAGAGGGAAGATAAGGTATACAACAGTGTTCTGGAGCAGGTGAGAAGTTATGTCCGTCCCTTTGCAAGGCTTCAGGAGATAGACAGAGAGTACATTCCAAACATGATCTTCGGAGAAAAAGACATCGTGATCGCCGTAGGACAGGATGGTCTGGTGGCCAATGTGATGAAGTACCTTGATGGACAACCTCTTATAGGAGTTAACCCCGATCCTGAAAGATGGGACGGGGTGCTCCTTCCCTTTGAAGCAGGAGATTTACAAAATATCCTTCCCAGGGTTATAGCAGGAAGCTTTAGTGTCAAAGATGTTACCATGGGAAAGGTAGAATCCAAGGATGGTCAGGTTTTATATGCAGTTAATGACTTTTTTGTTGGAGTAGAGAACCACTCTTCCGCAAGGTACCACATCAGTTACAGGAACCAGGTGGAGAACCAGTCTTCTTCTGGCATCATCATTTCTACCGGATTTGGAATGACTGGCTGGCACAAATCAATTATGGCCCAGTTCAATGGAATGGCCAAGGCCTTTAACCTTAGAAGTATTCCGGAGGTGATCTACGATTGGAGCAGCAAAAGCCTTACTTTTCAGGTCAGAGAGCCCTATCCAAGCAGATTTACTCAGGCAGGACTTGTCTATGGTCAGATAAATGAAAAGGAGAACCTGCTCCTTACTTCTGACATGAGTGAAAAAGGAGTAGTGTTCTCCGATGGAATCCTTGAGGACTCAATTGAATTCAACGCCGGAATGCAGCTAAAGGTGGGTGTAGCTGACCGCGTTGGTAGATTGGTCACAAGATAATGACAAGCTGGGAAGTTTTTACTTCTCAGCTATTATTATGCAGTTGGATGCAGGATAATCAGTCTCATTTCCCTTCTCATCAAGTAGATCCAGGTACTTGGAGAGATTATCAGGATATCCGGGTTCTAAGAGCTCTTCTGCAAATACTATCTTAGCCCCCAGTTCTTTGAAGAATTCTTTGTATTCTGAAAGGGTAAAGTATCCAAACTGTTCCTGCACCTCATGGGCATAGCTTTCAGAACCCCAGGTGTAGGTATACAGGAACTCTCTGATAAAGTTTACATCACCGGTAACAGTAAGAGATTCATCATCTATCAGGCTGACCTTTTTCTCCTCTGGAATATCCTTAAGGCCCTTGAAATCCTTCATATAGTTCTTAAAGAAATCAAGACCGCTTGGAGTCCTAAATCTTATGGTAAGAGGGAAGCTTCCGGTAGTTTTTATACCATCTCTTATGATGATCCTGCCGCCCTCATTCAGACTGTCGTAGGCATTATGAAGAGCCTTTTTGACACTGTCTATTTCAAATCTCCCATTTTCATCCTCTGTATAGGAATAAATCTCATGGAGAATTGATGAAAAGATAATGCTGTCAACGCTGCGGTCCATCTTATCATCCACGAAGTTGTGGACCTTAACTTCCCAGTTATGACCGTCTCGACTCTTTTTCTGATTCAGGGTTTCAATGACATTTGTTGAAATGTCTGTTCCAATAATAGCCTTATCTGGATAGGTCTTTTCCAGCTTATCAAGAAGTATTCCGCCGCCGGAACCCACATCAACAACGCTGTCTCCAATCACATAGTCAATAATGCTGTCCTTGGTACTCATTGTTACGTCGTTCATGGTCTGCAAGTATTTGTCTTCATTGTTGAGCCTGTCAAAGGCATCGCGCCTGAAGCCAAACATATCGTAGAGAACGATTATACTCTTTTCAAATGTTAGAAGACCGCTGCGTTCAGCCTCAACACAGAAATCAATGAGCTTATCACATACAGGTGAAAACTTGAAATCCACATAGGCAGAGCCGTTTTCTATGATCACATCAAGGTCCACATTCTGAACAGAAGCATCCAGGATATATTTTTCAATTATCCTCTTTTTATAAATGTTCACATGCTTTTTTCCCTCGTAGTCATAGTGAAGGGAATCGGATAAAGGCTTGAAGTTAAGGTGATATACTTCTTTTCCTGACTTTTCGATGGCGCTTAGAGTGTTCTGTAAAATTACTCTTATCTGACCCATATTGAAATCAGAGAGAGCAGATTCAAAGTACCATAGTTCGAACCTTGGAAAGACATTTTTCTCAAAGTACTTTACATCATTTTCAAAAAACTCTATTTCACCAGGGCATAGCTTTTGAAGCCTGTACTGGGCTGAAAACTCAGTAAGATCTCCTGAGACAATTCTTTCGATAAGGGATTTGACGCTAACTGTGATGCGGTTCCATAACTCTTCACTTACAGCTGCGATGATACATTCGTTAAGAGTCAGCAAAAGAGATCTCATCTCTTTTTCATGAAACTCCAAAAGGGGAGCATTTGCTTTAACAGAAATTTCTCCGCGAAGGCACTGGCCTATAATACCGTGGGTCTTGATGAGAGTATAGACGGTTCCATCATCTCCTGTAGCATCCTTATATATTTCAGCAGAAGCTATGTTATGGATATCAATTGGATATCCTTTTTTGATCCAAAGGGCTCTTTCTTTGGAAAGACCACCCTTTGCAACCTCTGACCACTGCAAAGTCCTGCGAACAAGCTCTGCAACATGATCACTTAATTTGTCCCTTGTGGTGATTTCATCGAGAATATCAAGGGTTTTCATGACATACAGGAGAGTCTCTTTTCCTGTAAGACTTCCCATGCTTTCAAGTCTCTCGGAGTTAACATAGACGTTATCTGTCTGTGTGAGATAGGAGAGCCACAGGTTTTCTTTTAGTACGCCCTCCTTAAGTTCACCGTTATTATCAAAATATTTATCAAAATTTTTCCCCACCGGTAATTCCTCTTTTCATCTTTATTTGCAATTCACGGTTTAATACCAAGAGAAATTATACTAGTAGTCAGAAATAAATAAAAGAAAAAAGGGCAGCCATTTAAGGCTGCCCCTGGTAACTCAATATTATCCAAAGTATCTCTTAAGGAGTCCTGCAAATGCTTTTCCATGTCTTGCCTCATCACGGCCGATCTCATGAACTATATCATGGATAGCATCAAGATTAAGCTCTTTTGCCTTCTTAGCAAGATCAGCTCTTCCCTGAGTAGCACCATACTCAGCTTCTGCACGAAGCTCAAGGTTCTTCTTGGTGGAGTCTGTGAGATCTTCTCCAAGGAGTTCAGCAAAGTGAGCTGCATGCTCAGCCTCTTCCCAGGCAGCCTTCTCATAAAAAGCACCAATCTCAGGATATCCTTCTCTGATGGCAACTCTTGCCATTGCCAGATACATACCAACCTCTGAGCATTCTCCAGTGAACATCTCTCTAAGACCCTGCTTGATATCTTCGGGAGCACTGCTGGCAACGCCTAATACATGCTCACAAGCCCATACTTTATCGCCTTCCTGCTTTGTGAACTTCTCTGCTGGAGCTTTACACTTTGGGCAGAACTCCGGTGGCTGATCTCCCTCATGAATGTAACCACATACCTGACATACCCACTTCATAGAAATATCTCCTTTCATTAAACACGAGCTACGTGTATAAAAATACACTATTTCGTTTGCCTCTTTCAGAATAACACAAAGAGAATTAAAAGAATCACAGTTTAGAAAGATTTAATAAACACCTAATCAAATGTTTGAAAATTTATTTCATATAGCAAAGAAATATGCGATATACTAATAAGTGTATGGGGATAAAAATATTAATGGAGGCTACACTATATGAATATTGTCAGTGAAAAAATCAAGAGTCATTATGATGAACTGCCTACCTCTGAAAGGCTTGTTGCTGATTTTGTTCTAGAGAATAAAGACGCCCTGTTTCAGCATCCCATAAAAGAACTTGCCACTATGTCTGGAACTACGCAGGCTGCATGGACGAGATTTGCTCAGGCCATTGGATACGACGGGTTAAAAGATCTGAAGAATGCCTATTATGCTGAAGCAAATACCAATCTCCAGCAGGCTGATAAGGGTGGACCTAAGGTGGCCTTTAAGGATGTAAATGAGTATACATCCCTTCAGTCAATTGCAGATAATATCTGTGCTACATCTGTTCAGGCAGTTCAGACAACCTACAGGCTCTTTGATGCAGGGACATTTAGTGAAGCTGTAACAAAGATAGTGGAAGCGAAACAGATTCAGGTCTTTGGTGTTGGTACTGCCAGCATTGCAGCCTATGACCTGTACTGCAAACTTCTCAGGATCCACTATAATGCAGTATTCAACCAGGACCATCATATGAATCTTATGACTATCTCTCAGATAAAGCCTGGGGATGTTGCGATCTTTTTCTCTGATAATGCTAAGAACACTGAAATAATGCAGCTTTTTAATATTGCAAAAGAACGAGAAGCTGCTACAATAGCAGTTACAAAGCTTGGTAACAATGCACTTACCACCGGCTGTGATCACGTGCTTTTTGCCACATCTCCTGAGATCGATAAAAAGAGTGGTATTACAAGCTCCAGATTTGCTCAGCTGTTTTTGGTGGACACACTTTATACAGCTATAGCAAACCGTGACTACGAAAATATCAAGGGCTTCCTTAAGGATTCCTACGATGTTTTCCATAATACAGCCAGGGACTAAGATTAAAAAAGGAGAAAAAGAATGGATTTAATACCTAGTTTTTCAGTTGATCACACCAAGATCGTTCCCGGAATCTTTATCAGCAGACAGGATCAGCTTGGCGACCAGATCGTGACTACATATGATGTAAGAGTTACAAGACCCAATGTAGAGCCTGCAGTAGAAGTAGCTGCTATGCATTCCTTAGAGCACATAATTGCTACATTCCTTAGAAATGACCCTGATTGGAAGGATCAGGTTATTTATTGGGGACCAATGGGATGTCTTACAGGCTTTTACCTGATACTTAAAGGAGCAAAGGCTCCAAAGGAGATCCACGATCTTTTACTTAGGGCTTTCAGATCAGTAAAGGATGCTGAGGAAGTTCCCGGCGCTCTTGCTGTAAACTGTGGAAACTACCGCATGCATAACCTTGAAATGGCAAAGTGGTATGCTGAAAGATTTGCAGATTATCTTGAGGAGAATGCAAATGATCCTATGATCTTTGAATATCCAAAGGCAGAGAGACTTGTAACAGAAGATGGACGTCAGTTCTTCGATTCATAATAACAGGAGAAACTCATGAAGATTGGTATTATTGGCGCCATGGAGGTTGAAGTTGAATCTCTAAAGAGCGAGATGAATGTAAAAAATACAGTTAAGAAGGCCTCCATGGAGTTCTTTGAAGGAACCATTGGAAGCACAGAGGT
>CAMVRW010000060.1 GCA_947169985.1 uncultured Butyrivibrio sp.
GTGTTCGAATCACGTCACTCCGATTGTCGGAAAGCCGCTTGTTTAGCGGCTTTTTTATTTTCACTTTTCAAAAAAGTGAGTGACCAAGTGAGTGACCTAACAGGACACCTTATCCAAAATGTGAAAGTCTGCCAGGATACATGATTGAAAGCTCGACGTGAACTCTACCCCAGTTTCTGATTGGCAGTGCCTTTTTGACAGTATTCCCTGCTGATAATCCAATTTTCAAGGATATTTGGCAGAGCTTTTTTGACAGTATTCCCTGCCGATAATTCAGTTTTCAAGGATATTGGCAGAGCTTTTTTGACAGTATTATCTGCCGTTATTTCCACTTTTCCTGATATCAGCAGTGAACTTGACCTATATTGGAAGTAAAAATATCTGCCAAGAAATGAAAAAACATATTTTTTGGCAGTTGTTCTGCCTAAAAAACCACTGCCAAAATTCCAAAAATTACAATATATGGCAGTGAACGCGTCGAAAAAACCACTGCCCAATATATAAAACATCATTTTTCAGAATATCTGTTTCAGAATATCTGTTTCAGCAGATCCTATATCAACAGAATACATTTCAGCAGATCCTATATCACCAGAATCAGTTACTGGAGGGAGCTGCAAGCGAGTGAACAGTAACCGACTTTCTGCAGATAGCTATCTTTGGACATGGTTTCAGCTTTTTAACGGAAGAATGATATTTAAGTGGAAGATATCGTTCTCCGTATTTGTGTTGAGGGCTCCTTCGAACTTGTCTACAAGCAGCTTGATGCTCTTGATTCCATAGCCGGTTCCGGCACTGCCGACGTCTCTGACCGGCAATTCATTTTCAAAGACTATATTTCCTTCATAATAATTCCAGATATGTATCGCAACAGAATCACCAAATTGCTTGAGGCTCACATCTATGAGGCGTTTGTCGGAATCGGTGACCAGATCCGCAGCAGCTCTTGCATTGTCGATGGCATTGGCAAACAAAAAATACAGAGACATACTGTCATATTTTCCAAGGCAATCAGTGTAGCTGACGCAGTTAAAGCGGATGTGCTGACGGGTGCAGAGAGTGCTCATGTTGCGAAGAAGTACATCCAGAACGTCATTACCGGTTTTAACAAGAGGAGAGAAGTTGGAAACGGATTCTCTTATGGGACCAAGATCAGGAAGATCTAGATTTTCCTTGTCGGCGAGTCTCTCAATACGGTCAAGCATATGCTTGAGGTCGTGGGTCTGCACACCGATGAATTCTACCATTGTTTTCCACTGTTCGTACTGCTTTTCCGAGGCAGTAAGAAGCTCTTTTACAACTAGAGCCTCGGCCTTCTGCTGTTGCCATCTGTAGAGATAGAGCTGGATGACAAGGGCAAGGATACAGCATATGATCGCATAGATACAGGATGCAGCCTCATAAAATATGTTTCCTCCCGGATGATCGGCAATCAGTCGGTTAACTCCGATGCAGGTTATGATGATAAGAACGGAAACGGCATTTAAGCGCATGGAGCTATTCTGAGGTTTGTAATGCCTTGCAAGAAGAAGATAGGTAAGAAGATAAACTACAAAAACCACGCACAGATCTGACAGAATATAGAATGACGAGATCCATGAAAGCTTACTAAACGCAGGTATGAGCATGAAAAGTGTAAGCACCTTATTTGCAATGTGCTGCGTAGCAACTCCGGCTATACAGGCTGGGAAAAGAATCAGAAACGGAGCGTCAAAAAGAATACAGATCCCTAGTATACTTACTGCGATCACAATAAGAAGATACATAAGTCTGATGAAAGTGGATGCGGTCTGATAAAGGTCCACAAAGGACATCAGAAAAACAGAGATGATGAGAAAAGAAATGAGCTTTGGATAAAACAAAGCTCGTTTTTTTAAAGAATATACGAATAAGAATTCTGCGATAAAAATTTCAAGAAAGTAACCAACTGCTCTATAGCTGTTTAACCAATCAAAGATCATTTATATCCCCCTCCAAGGTACATGTTAAGCTGCTCCATAAAGGTCTTCTTCTTAGAACGGCCTATTTTTATCCTGTCACCGCCAACAGCGATCTCATCTCCGTACAGCCCTGTAACATAGGAAAGGTTAACCAGGGCGGAGGCACTGCATCTTGCAAAATTGCATCCGGACAGCTCATTTTCTCTTTCACTTAAGCCACCATAGGAGTCTATGACGCCGTCAACAGTGTGGAACATAAGATCATGCCCCATTACATCGATGTACATTATATCATTGGAAGAAACTATTCTTGTTCCCTCTTTTTCTTTTATCTTAACAGGCTGACCGCTTCTACTTGAAAGGAGCTTGATCGCTTTGTCAATTTTGACAGAAAGATTGCTGTAGCTGATGGGTTTTAAACAGTAATCAAGAGCATTCACACTGTATCCTTCAGGGGCGAACTGAGGCATGTTGGTCACAAAGAACAAGATGACTGTATCGTCGATATTTCTCAGTTTCCTGGCGGCGTCCATACCGTTCAAAAATCCTTTTCCCAGGTCAACATCCATAAATACGATGTCAAAAGCTTTTTTGTAGTTATCCAAAAATGTTTCGGCCTTATTGAAAATTTGGGTATTAAAAATAAAACCCTTCTCAGATCCGTATCTTGAAAGGCATTTTTCAAGGAAAGAGGAGTACTCGTTATCATCTTCCACAATGGCTACAAGTAATTGTTTCATAGGCTTATTGTATAGCATTTTATAGATGATTGTAAATTACGCTGTAAAAGGTGCAGATTATTCCATCTTGATTGAAGTTACATTCCGGAATTTTGTAAAATTTGGACAGATTAAAGGAGTCGTGAAATGAAAAAGTTCTACAACATCAACAACGGTTGGAAGTTTTATTTGGAAAAAAATGATCCGGTTATGGTCAATATTCCCCATACCTGGAATAACATTGACGGACAGGATGGGGGAAATGATTATTTAAGGACCCTGGCCAGATATGAGAAAGAGATAGATTGTCCTTCTTTTGACAGGGAAAAAGAGGACGTGTACATCGAATTTGATGGTGTTAACTCGGAGTGCGATGTATACCTGAATTCGCAGAAAGTTATAAGACATGAAGGCGGATATTCAACCTTCAGAGCAAATATTTCAGATTACCTTGTTGAGGGAAAAAATTTCCTCAAGGTCAACGTGGACAACAGACCAAATCAAAGAGTATATCCTCAGAAAGCTGATTTTACATTCTACGGCGGAATCTACAGGGACGTAAGACTCATTGTTGTAAATAAAGAAAGATTTGATCTTGATCACTTCGGAGGACGCGGACTAAAGGTGAGTGCCCGTCCGATCGAAGGCTACAAGAAGGCAGACGTCAGGGTGAGCTGCTATCTTAATACAAACAGAGGCGATGTAAGGATTATTGTCTCTGATATGGAGGGAAAAGAGGTTTTTTGCCAAAATGCAGGCAGATCTTTGAACGAAGCACATCTTGAATGCTGCATCCATGAAGTGGAGTTGTGGGACGGAATTGAGAGACCATATCTTTATAACGCCAAGGCTCAGCTTGTTATAGACGGAGAAGTCGCAGATGAAGTTGAAACACGCTTTGGTGTCAGGGATTTCCACTATCATCCAAAGACCGGTTTTTATTTGAACGGCAGGAGCTATGCACTTCACGGTGTCTCAAGACATCAGGACAGAAAAGGCCTTGGAAATGCCATCACAGATGAGATGCACAAAGAGGATATGGACCTTATCTGCGAAATGGGTGCAAATACCATAAGACTTGCACATTATCAGCACAGTCAGACTTTCTACGATCTCTGCGATGAGAGAGGAATGATAGTCTGGGCCGAGATTCCATATATTTCAGAGCATATGCCTGAAGGAAGGGCCAATACCATCAGCCAGATGAAGGAGCTTATAGTTCAGAACTACAATCATCCTTCAATTGTCTGCTGGGGTATATCCAATGAGATAACAATATCCACCAAGGACAAGGCAGATATGCTGGACAATCACAGACAGCTCAATGACCTTTGTCATGAGATGGATAATACAAGATTTACAACACTGGCATGTTATGCAATGTGCGGACCGTTCAATAAGGTGGCACACATTACAGATACAGTCAGCTGGAACCTTTATCTGGGCTGGTATGTTCCGGGGCTTTTCCTCAATGATATCTGGATGAGATTTTTCCACATGGTTTATCCGGACAGAAGCCTTGGTTACTCAGAGTACGGATGCGAGGGAATGCCGAACCTTCACAGTGAGCACCCAAGAAGAGGAGATCACACAGAGGAGTATCAGGCAATCTATCACGAGTACATGCTCAGATGCTTTGAAAGAAATCCTTTCATGTGGGCGACTCACGTTTGGAACATGTTTGATTTTGCAGCTGATGCAAGAAACCAGGGTGGCGAGCCGGGAATGAACCACAAGGGCCTTGTTACCTTTGACAGAAAGGTTAAAAAAGACAGCTTCTATCTGTACAAAGCATGGTGGAGCAATGATCCGTTCGTCCATATAACTTCAAAGAGATTTAAAGACAGAACGTCAGGAAAGATAAAGATTAAAGTCTATTCCAATCAGAATGAAGTAACTCTTTTCAAGAACGGAAATAAGATCGCAACAAAACATGGACAGCATGTTTTTGAATTCACAACGACGCTGGAAAACGAATGCACCTTTAAGGCTGTCAGCGGCTCTTTTAGCGATGAAGCAGTTTTCAGGAAGGTGAGCAGACCAAATCCTGACTATAAGCTTAAGGAATCCGGAGACAATGGCGCAAACTGGACAAAATAAAAAAGCCGGTAGAAACAGCTACAGGTCAGGCTGCTAAAGAAAAGCAGAAATATCATAGAAATTCGGAGATAAAAAATGGGAGAAACAGTTACGAAAAACGACGGGATCAACAGAGCAAAGCTTTATCAGCTGGTTCTTTTCCCACTGAACAATGGGGCGACAAATGTCTACTATGTTCTGGTACTTGCCTACATAGCAACATTTGGTTCAAACGTGCTTGGGCTTGGAGTTTTGTTTGCTTCAGTGATGGTTACGGGAATGAGGGTGTTTGATGCTTTTACAGACCCGATAATCGGAGCACTTATGGACAGGACCAACGGTAAGTTTGGTAAGTTCAGACCCTTTATGGTTATAGGAAATCTGATAATGGCACTCAGCATTATCACCATGTATGTGATAACACCGGGAATCCCGGAATCCATGATGGGACTTAGGTATGCAGCATTTGTAGGACTATATGCGATCTGGGTTATCGGATACACTTTCCAGACATCCTGCACAAGAGCCGGACAGACAGTTCTTACTTCAGATCCTAATCAGAGACCACTGTTCACCATTTTCAATACAGTCGGATCTCTCGCCGGAATGGGTGTCATGCAGTTCCTTGCACCGATCATCAGGGCAAATGTTGCAGATTACTCTAAGGCAGAGTTTTACAAAGTTCTTACACCAATTGGAATTACGGTATCAATTCTTTTGACTATCCTTGCAATTATCGGTATCTGGGAAAAAGACCAGCCGAAGTACTTTGGAATCGGAGGCAGCAAGCAGGAAAAAGTAAAGATCTCCGAATACATCGAGATCATCAAAAACAACAGCCCTATGAAGAGGCTGATGATCGCAGGAGCAGGCTGCAAGCTGGCCCTTTCGATCGCAACAAACACTACGGTTTTGTGCATGCTCTACGGATCAATGATGGGCAACTATGATGGTCTTTACCTTCCGATGATGATAGTTGGTTATATTTTCTCGGTTCCTTTCTTTGTCCTTACAGTAAGGACCAGCCAGAAGAAGGGACAGAGAGCATCACTCCTTCGATATGTATCTCTGGCACTTATCTGCTATGTGGGAGTACTTGTTCTTCTTCTTGCATGGAAGCTGGATGTACCGGCACTTAACCTTGTGCTTATATCAAACGGAAAATTCAGTATAAACCTTTATACGGTTTTATTCATATTATTCTTTGGAGTTGGCTATGGAGCTTATTACTCCACAGCAGATATGCCAATTCCAATGGTAGCTGACTGTTCAGACTATGAGACCTACAGATCCGGAAAATATATTCCGGGAATAATGGGAACTTTGTTCTCACTGGTAGATAAGCTTGTTTCTTCTTTATCTGCCACAGTTGTAGGAATAGCTGTAAGTCTTATCGGAATCAAGTCTCTTCCAACTGCAGAGACGCCCTTTGCACCGGGGATGAATGCAGTTGTTATCATACTTTTTTGCATAGTACCAATGATTGCATGGGTTATCACGATCATAGCCATGAAGGGCTACATTCTCACAGGGGATGAGATGAAGATGATCCAGGATGTCAACCAGAAGCGTAAAAAAGCCATTGCAGAAGGTATGAGTATCGAGAAGGCAATGAAAGAATTCACCTGATAAGTGAAATCAAAAGGCAATGGAAGAGTATAGAAAAACCAGGAGGGAAAAACATTGAAAAAGACAGGACTTTTCAGGGGCATGGCCGCTGTGACGACATTTCTTTTGTCTGTTTCCGTTATTGCGGGAAACACATTGGAGTCATTTGCATCTACTATTGACACTGCCCTTGGAACACAGAGTGAAATGATGGTAACAGATGACAAGGATGCCGTGTATGACAAGTTTACACCACCGGCAAACCTGCTTAATGAGGATGGGACGGGCAATTCTCATGCACTCATTCAGGCAGCCATCGATCTTAACAGACAGCAGGCGGCAGAGGGATCAGTTCTTTTAAAGAACAATGGAGTACTTCCACTCGCAAGCGGATCTAACGTTTCATTATTCGGAATCCGTTCTCAGGTGCCGATCCTTGGATCAAGCTTTGGTGTTAAGGCTTGCGGAGGATTTATTAATCTTGATGAAGCACTTCAAAATAACGTTACAGATTTTGCAAATCATATCACAACTTCTCTTTCACAGAACTGGGCAACAGGCCAGGTTGAGAGAGGATATACAACTGATGGATGGTCAGGAGACGAGTTTGAGTTTGACGGTGCAGGCTTCAAAGTAAATCCTACTATGACATCAATCTATACAAAGCTTAACGAGACTTATCTTCACACAGAAAATGCAGGCCCTTCCGAGGAGTATGATCCGGGTGAGCCATCTGTAAAAGAGATCGAGTCAGTAAATTCTTCTTACAAGGACAGCTTTGCAAAGTATGGCGATGCAGCTATCGTTGTTATCGGAAGACCAAGCGCAGAGAGTGAAGACTATCTTCCGGGCGGAATTGTTTCAGGCCTTGGAGCAGAGGAGCCTCTTGCACTTACAACAAATGAAAAAGATATGATCGCTCTTGCAAAAGAGTGCAGTGACAAGGTTATCGTTCTTGTTAACAGCGCTTCTGCAGTAGAGATCGGAGATCTTAAGGACGATGCGGATATTGATGCGATTCTCTGGATCGGTGCACCCGGCTCATATGGAATGCTCGGTGTTGCAGATATCCTTAGCGGAAAGGTAAGCCCTTCAGGCGGACTTGCAGATATTTTCCCTACATATAACCTTTCAGCACCTGCTATGCAGAACATGGGTAACTTCTCTTACAAGAATGCAGCTGATGTTATCACAAGAGAAAACAGCAGCAACTACATCATTGAGGCTGAAGGCATCTATGTTGGATACAGATACTACGAGACCAGATATTATGATGCTGTTCTTGGACAGGGCAATGCTGCATCAAAGGCAGGAACCTATGCTTCAAAGGGCAACTGGAACTACGATGATGAAGTAGCGTACGGCTTTGGCTACGGTCTCTCATACACTACATTTGATATGGAGTTCGACGGAGAGCCTGTAATCGAGGTTTCCAAGGAAGGCGATGTTACAACAGCTACTGCAACCTTCAATGTAAAGGTCACAAATACAGGTAAGGTAGCAGGTAAAAAGAGCGTTCAAATCTACGGACAGGCTCCTTATGAGCAGGGTGGAATTGAAAAGAGTGCAATTGTCCTTCTTAACTATGGCAAGACAAAAACTCTTCAGCCCGGCGAGTCAGAGACTGTTTCTGTAAAGGCTGATCTTCAGTACATTGCAACTTACGACAGCTCTTTTGACAACGGAGACGAAACAAAGGGAACATATATCCTTGATCCCGGAACATACTATTTTGCATTCGGTAACGGTGCACATGATGCCCTCAACAACATCATGGCTCTTCAGAATGTAGATACAGCAAGCCTTGTGGGCGAAGCTAATCCTGCATATGCATTCCAGACAGAGATCACAGAGGACGTCATTTCAAGAACTGCCTTTGCTTATTCAAAGACAGGAGACAAGATCTCTAACCAGCTTGATTATGCTGACTGGAACTATTTCCAGGACGGTGAGGTTACATACCTTAGCCGTGCTGACTGGGATAAGACATATCCTAAGACTTACAGCGATATGACTCTTACAGACCAGGGACTTATCGATTACTTAAACGGTAAGTACTATACACTTAAGACAGATGATGATACATCAGACATCAAGTGGGGCGTTAACTCTGACCTCATGTTCTATGAGATGGCAGGCGCATCCTTTGACGATGAGAAGTGGAATGAGCTCCTTGATAAGATGACTCTTGAAGAGGCTCAGTATATTGCAACTTTTGGTGGCCCAAGTATTCCCGGAGCATCATCAATCGGAACTGTTGAAACTTACATGACAGAGAATGCCGGAAACGGTATTGCGGTTAACCTCAATGCGTCAAAAGACACTGAGGCTCCATGGAACATCAAGAGCGATGATCCAAACGGAAACTGGCACCCTGAAGTATTCGGCAGCAGCCCTCTTACAGCAGCTGCATTTAACCCTGAACTTTCCTATGCTCTTGGTGAGTTCATCGGAATCGAGTCACTCTTTACAGGTATCCCGATCCTTTGGGGCCCTGGACTTAACACACACCGTCATGCATACAACGGACGTAACGGTGAGTACTATTCTGAGGATCCTATCCTTTCAGGATATACAGCAATGGAATTTGCAATCGGAGCACTTAACTATGGTCTTATCGCAGCACCTAAGCACTATGCGTTCAACGACCAGGAAACAAACAGAGCAGGCGTTGCTCCGTTCATGACAGAGCAGAGAGCCCGTGAGGTTGAGCTTAGAGCATACCAGATCGCATTCGAAGCAACAAAGTATGACACAGATTCTTATGACGCAGGTATGAGAGGCCTTATGGTATCCTTCTCAAAGATCGGACCTGTTGAGTGTACAGTAAGTACAGGACTTATGACAGAAATCCTCAAGAAGGAGTGGGGCTTCACAGGATATGCAGTAACTGATATCTATGATGACTTTGATCTCTACACATCAGTTCTTACTTCAGGTGCAACCTGCTACGATACAAGAGGTATGTCAGGCTTCTATACAGATACAACTCTTGACAGCCCTAGATTTGCAAACCAGGCTGACGGCGCAGCTATCAGTGCCACAGTATTTGCAGGTGATGCAAATGCTCAGCAGGCGGTAAAAGAGTCTGCACATAACGTACTTTATGCAATCGCATCCAGTAACCTTATGAACAGATACAATGCAACAACTCATGTAGTTAAGCTTAACACATGGTGGAGAACAGCATATAGAACAGCAATTGGAGTTTGCGCTGCTCTTACAGCTATTTTTGCTGTATTGTATATTCTTTCAAAGAGAAAAGAGAAGGAGGCGTAATAATGGCAGACTTTATGAAAAAGCAGAGCGTTGGAGCTTACTTTAATATAATTGCAGCAGTACTCGGCGTTGTCGGAATTGTTGCAGCTGCTATCTGCAGCAATATGACAGTTACCTATGCACTTGGCAATCTTGGAACAGTTATAGCACTTGGATGTAGCGGAATTGTTTTGGCAGTTCTTGCGGTAGTACTTCCAAATAAGTTTGGAAACCATGATATTCTTGGCACTATTTCAGTTTTGGGAGCGATAGCTCTTTTCACTACAGCATTTGGAAAGATCCTTTCAGAGAGAATCCTTCTCATCGCAGGACTTTTCAGCTACGACTCAGTTAATACTGTAGGCTGGCAGGTATTTAGCGTAACAGTAGTTGCATTTGCAGGTTTCATTGTGGGAGCGCTTGTTCTTATCATCGGCGCCTTCACCCGTTCTGTAAAGGAAAACGCATAATTTGTACAAGATAATAATTCTTGAGGAAGACTCCCGGCAGCTGCCGGGAGTTTTTTGGCATATAATAAAAGATATAAAAATTGTGCAAGATTATGTTGACAACAATCGTAATTTGTGAGAATATGGATGGGCGTTAGCAAGTGCTAACAAGAGAGGAGCTTATTCATGAAGAATAAATTATTATCTACAATTATGG
>CAMVRW010000061.1 GCA_947169985.1 uncultured Butyrivibrio sp.
AAGTACAGAGCTATCGTATGGTCTATCCCGGCTCACTACTATGCGAACTTCTCCAACTGGTTTGCAAATTGCTGGGGTGTAGATATCCTGGTTGAGATGGAGTCATTGAACTTCACAAAGCCACTGGAGACAGAGGATAAGGACGAGGCTCTTAAGGATCTGGCAAGACTCTACGAGCGAATGGTTATGAGACGTCATACCAACGGTGGATATGATCACGTAGTAACAGAGCTCTGGAGACAGTGCGAGGCCTGGAACGTAGATTTCGTTCTTATGTATCAGCACGTATCCTGTAAGAACATGGCTACAGTGCAGGGACTTTTCGAGGATCAGGCAAGGGAGAGAGGCATCAAGCTTTTGTGGTGCAGCCACGATCTGATGGATCCAAGAACAGTTTCAAGAAAAGACATGAGGGCTGAGGTAAATGAATTCATGAGAACTGTAATGAAGGCAGAGCCTGTAGACCCATCACTATTAGATTTCGAAGACGATACCACCTGGTAAAGTTTTAGAGATATACAAAAAATGAATTTTGATTTTAGGAGGATTTAAAAAATGAAGTACTTTGGCGGATGTGATGTAGGATCAACCTACACTAAGGCGGTGATCGTTGACGAGAACGGAAAGATGGTTGCTGGAACTACTGTCAAGAGCAAGATCATTGCACAGGAGTCAGCTGAGATAGCAATGAAAGAGGTTATTTCCCAGGTTGAGGGACTTAACAGCTCTAAGGATCTTGAGTATCTTATCGGTACAGGTTATGGACGTAATAAGGTACCTTTTGCTGATGAGAATATTTCTGAGATTTCCTGCCACGCTATGGGCGTACATGTAACCAACCCATCAGTAAAGGCTATCATCGATATCGGTGGACAGGACGTTAAGGGTATCTCAATTGATACTGACGGAACTGTAAAGAACTTTGCCATGAATGATAAATGCGCTGCAGGAACAGGACGTTTCTTCGAAGCTATGGCGCGTTCCTTTGAAATGAGTCTTGAACAATTCTCAAACCTTTCACTTTCAGCTAAGAACGTTATTCCTATCACAGCTCAGTGTACAGTATTTGCTGAGTCTGAGGTTATCACGCTCGTTGGTGAAGGAAAGCCTATGGATGAGATCGCAGCAGGTATCGAGATGGCTGTAGCAAAGAGATGCTTCGTAATGTCTAAGAAGGCTGGCGCTACAGATTCCATCACTCTTACAGGTGGATGTGCTAAGAATGCCGGACTTAAGGCTGCCATCGAGCAGGTACTTAAGCTTAAGGTTGTAGATCTTTCTATCGATCCTCAGCTCATGGGTGCACTTGGTGCTGCAGAGTATGCAAGACAGAAGGGCCTTGCAAAGTAATCTGACGTAATAGATGAAAGGATAATATAAGGATGAGTAAGACGATTAAGATCATTCTCAAAATATTTAAAATCCTTACCATTGTTACAGGAATTCTTTTTGTCATTTATTTCTGGAATCTTGACCAGAAGCTGATGGCCTGGGCTTATACCCAGGTTAATAAGATATTCGACCGAAAGAAGGCCGATATCAAGTTCTGATTGAGAGGTAATAGTTTTATGAAGTTATATGACAATTTGATTGATGGAACCATGGAGGAGCTTGAAAAGCTCCAGGGCAGGAAGATCTCTTTTGACCCGGCAAGTGCCTGGGAATGCCTTGAAAATACCGAGTTCATCATGCAAAGAGATGCCGGACTTGAGCTGGGAGGCGCAGGAATGCCTTCGGTAAATTATACCTGTGTCACCACCTCCGGAAAGGTCTTGGAGGATGAGATCCTGGTTTATGGAAAAGACATAAGAGAGATAAAAGGAGATACTGCCTTTGCCAGGATAGTGATACTGGAGACGGAGGATCTTGGAGAGGACAAGGACCAGGAGAAGGCTTTTCAGGCCATCAGAAATCTGGAGTTTGTCAGATACCATGTTTTCCCCAAGGGATATATGGTCAGGGTTTCCTCCCAGAGCAATCAGGAACAGGTTCGTATCAGCAGCGCAGCTCTCAAAGGCGGAATCGATTTTGCCAGAGTTGGAGCAGCGTATATAAAGAAATATAAAGAAGTAAGCCAGGTCAGGAAGGTAAGAGTTATCTTCATTACTGACACTGAACTGGTGAAAGTCTTAAGTCCCAATGCGGATAAGGTCGATGCCATCACAAAGACACTGACCCATATCCTGGATGGACTTCCCACAGATTGTGGTCACTGCAGCATGAAGCCTGTATGTGATGAGGTGGAGGGAATGAGAGAACTTCACCTTGGTAAAAAATAAAAGGAAAGGAAACGGCTCTAATGAAAGAGGAATATCAATCACTCTTTACCCCATGGAAAATTGGGAATCTCGAGATCAAAAACAGAATCGTCTTAGCTCCTATGGGCGGAACCTGTATCTTCGGCTGGATGGAGCCAGGCGGAAGCCACTTCGATAAAGAAGCTGCAAGGCTTCTTCTTAAGATCGCTAAGCATGATTGTGGTCTTATTATTCCCGGTATTGCGCCTGTAAAGGACATGCTGGGCGGTAAGTGGCTCTATCAGAATCCACGCAAATTTGACGAACTTGCTGAGTTCATGGACCAGATCCATGCAACCGGTGCAAAGATGTTTGTGCAGATGACTGCAGGTTTTGGAAGAAGCTTTGCCCTCACAGCACCTCTTGCTATGTTGGCTAAGAATAAGGCCCTGAACACACTGGCTAAGCCCTATATCGACGCAGAGTATCTTACAGCTGCGCCATCAGTTCTTCCTAACAGATGGGCTGATGACGTAACAACCCGTGCCATCACGGAAAAAGAGATCAAGGACATCATTTATGCATTCGGCGAGACAGCAAGACTTTGCAAGGAAGCCGGCGTTGATGGTGTTGAGGTTCACGCTGTTCATGAGGGATATCTTCTTGATCAGTTCACTCTTAAATATACCAACAAGCGTACTGATGACTATGGCGGATCCTTTGAGAACCGTTATCGTTTTGCGGTAGAGATCGTAAAAGAGATAAAGAAGACCTGTGGAGAGGACTTCCCAGTATCTCTCAGATACTCAGTAAGATCCATGACCAAGGCGTTCCAGTATGGAGCTATGCCGGGAGAGGACTTCGAAGAGATCGGAAGAGATATGGAAGAGTCTGAGAAGGCGGCCAAGTATCTCCAGGATGCAGGCTATGATATGCTCAACTGCGACAATGGAACCTATGATGCCTGGTACTGGGCTCATCCACCGCAGTACATGCCACAGAACTGCAACCTTGAGGATGTGGAACATATCAAGAAGTTCGTTGATATTCCTGTTGTCTGTGCTGGAAAGATGGAGCCGGACGTTGGAGCAAAGGCCATCAAGGATGGTGGCATAGATGCCATGGCTGTTGGAAGACAGTTCCTGGCAGATCCTAAGTGGGTATCTAAGTTAAAGAGAGATATGCCTGAGGAGATCAGACCTTGTATCTGCTGTCACTCAGCTTGCTTTAACTTAACAAAGCACAACGGAACAGCCAATGATCAGGATCTTACTGAGTCAGCCGGAATGTGCAAGTGTGCTGTTAACCCAAGAAGCATGCAGACCAAGAAGTACAAGGTTAAACCTACCAATAATCCTAAGAGAGTCGCTATCATCGGCGGCGGTATCGGAGGAATGGAGGCTGCAAGAATCCTCGCACTTCGTGGACATAAGCCTGAGATTTATGAAAAGACAAGTGAGCTGGGCGGTGTATTTATCGCAGCAGCTGCTCCTGAGTTCAAGGAGAAGGATAAGCAGCTCATTGCATGGCAGAAGTATCAGCTGAAAAAGCTGGGCGTAAAGATCCACTTCAACTATGAGGTTAGAACAGACTCCCTTCCTTCAGCAGATGAATACATCATTGCTACAGGTGCTGAAGCCAACAGGATTCCTATCCCAGGCGCAGCTGAGTATGCTATGGATGCTACAGATTACCTTCTTGGTAAGAAGAGCGTTGGAAAGGATGTAGTTATTATAGGTGGTGGACTTACAGGATGTGAGATCGCACTGGATCTTTTCAGAAAGGGTAAGAACCCTCAGATCGTAGAGATGAAGGATGACCTTATTGCTGTAAAGAACATGTGCCTTGCAAATACCAGTTACCTTCGTGACTGCTTCAAGACCAATAAAGTTCCTGTTTATCTCAACTCTGGTGTTTCCAAGATTGATGAAAAGACAGTTGAGATTACTCTCAAGGATGGAACAACAAAGGTACTTCCTGCTGATAACGTTATCATGTCAGTTGGATATCATCCGATTCCTCTTTTGCAGGAAGCTAAGAATGTTCATCTTCTTGGTGACTGTAAGAAGGTTGGTAATGTCCGTTCAGCCATCTGGGGTGCATGGGACATCGCCATGAAGATCTAAATAGCTATAGAAATAATTATCCCCGCGCAGGTTAACTTTGCGCGGGGAGTTTTTTATAATCTGTTCTTGATTCCCAGTTCCTCATGCATCTTTCGCTTCATCTCATACATGCGCTGATCTGCAAGAAGGTAAACTTCGTGGGATGGAGATCCTTCAGGACACTCGTGTCTGAAGGCAAAGCCAGTAGCTACACTTCGTTGATACTCAGAGTAGATGGCGTTCATAACATTAAGGGCACTGTTCATCCGCCCGATCATCTCTTCAACTTCGTTTTCTGTGGCTTCCTGAATGATTACCAGGAATTCGTCACCTCCAACTCTTGCACAGAATCCTTTTTCCTCAAATGAAGTGACAAGAACCTTTGAAAAGTCTTTGATGTATCTGTCGCCTGAAAGATGGCCAAATTTGTCATTTACCGTCTTTAAGCCGTTCAAGTCAACACTGACTATACAGTAGTCATTGTCCCCTTTGTTGAGATCCTCAAGGATCTTATCAGCTCTTGCTCTGTTTGGCATATTAGTAAGTCCATCTGCGTAAGCAAGGTGAGTAAGTGAAGCATATTCCTTGCGCTGAGCATAGGCCTGTGTCACATAGAGCATGTAGTTGGACAGCTGACACATTACGTAAATAAGACATCCACTATCTATGGCATTCATTGTCAAAGTATAGGAGTTAGGAATATGGAAGCCATCTAAAACATAGGCTACAAGGTGGATTATCTCAGCTACAGCAAAGGCTACAAGTCCGGCCATCTGGATCATCCCGGAAGGTGAGATATCTCTTTTGCGGACATTCCTTATAAAGAAGTATGACATAACAGCAAAACCAAAGACTGCAACAATGTGGTAAAGCGGTAGTGTCACCCTCAGGTGGATATTAAAGATATAGTGAAGTATATATTGCAAAAGAGTAACGCCTGTGCTTATGAGGCCTGCAGTTATATAGAGTTTCTTCATTTCAATCTTCTGAATAAAGTACACCATAAGATAGCAGTAGGGCACGATCAGGTACATGGTAAAGTATTCAATCTGCGTCTCAAGTCTGGTGTAAATGAAAAGAGACATGAGATTGTAATAACTCATAAGCCAGGCAGCAAGGTTGGCACAGAACAGGGAGCCTACCATCAGACCTAATACTTCCGGTGTAGTGGGGGCATAAAACATAGTGATACACAGGAAGGCGATACCAAATATGAACAGGAACATACCTGTTGCAATTATGGCAAGGTGATCGTTGACAAGTTTACTCTCTACATCCTGCTGGCTTCCAAGAATGATAGGGCTCAGGGTGTTAAAGGCATCGTTTTCTCCCACGGTCATCTTCATGGTGAATTCTTTCCCCTGATATTCCATTGGCAGAGAGATGAAGTGATACTGCTTTCCAATAAATTTGTCTTTCTCATACATATCAAGAGCGTAGCTGAATATCTCAGTGTCATCTATGAAACACTCAAGAGTAGTATATCGGCTTCTGAAAAGAAGTGCAGGAAATGGGACACTTTCCTGGCTACTAGGGAGTGTGATTGAAAATGTAAGCTCATCACCATGGCGAAGCTTCTCTCCGTCAAGGATCTTATAAAACTCAGAGAGCTTCACATTATCAAACTGGTCGTCATTGATAGTGACCTTCCAGCCATCGTCTATAGAAATAAGCTCATAGGCTGGCTTAAAGACAAGACAGGTGGATATGAGCCAACTTACAAACATTGCGATCAATAGTGAACAGATGATGGAGATCAAACGTTTATGCTTCATGAGCGTTTACCTCCTTCATCCAATAGCTTATTAACAAGGTCATCATAAAGACGCCCCAGAGACTGCTGATGATGTTTGCCCTTCATGGTATACATGCGTTGGTCGGCCAAAAGATATACATGCTGGGCATCAGCACCAAATCTAAGATCCTTATCTTTGCTGGAGGCATAGCCCCAGGAGGCAGAGAAACGAAGCCTTGATTCAGAGGCGTTTCTGTGCTCCATAAGATCAGTGAGACAATCGATGTCCCTCTGAGTGCGCTCATCATCCACGAAAGGCAGTACTACGATAAATTCATCACCGCCCATTCGGCCTACTAGAGAAGCGTCAGTGAAGCTGTTTTTCAGCATTTGTGAAAAGCCATTCAGGAGCTTGTCACCCTGATCATGGCCATAGTTGTCATTGGTATATTTCAGATAATCCAGATCCAGACTGATGATAGTGTAATCGCCGCTAAGCTCAGCCAGTACCACTTCACACCTTGATCTGTTGGACAGGTCTGTCAGGGCATCAGTGTAGGCAAGACCTTCCAGCTGGGGCTTTACTGTGGATTCGTTAATATACTCTATGCAGTGGTAGAAGTAATGCAGGAGCAGACACATGATAAATACAAGGGCTCCTATGGTGGTGAAGTTTATATGGGAATTGATCTCTCCAATCTTTGTAAACTTCATGATATTAAACTTTATGATGTCTGTGACAGCACAGAACAGGAATAATATCAGACCAAAAATAAGAGTGTTGGTGGAGGTAATGGAGAGTTTGTAGTCAAATTCATTTTTTCTGGAATCAGCTACTGTTATGAAAAGAGACGTGATAAGGAATATGCCTTCACATAGACCGATGATGTGAAGCCACGAAACAAAGTTACAGATATGTGCAATGCGAGCAATATGCAAAAGGGTCGTTGAAAAAGCAAATATGATGTTTATGACAAATAACGCTATTGCTGTACGCCTAAACTTGGACCGACCTGCAAGAATGACAAATCCAAGAATAGAAGCCGGGATCATGTAAAGTGAGAAGTATTCTACAAAGGTATAGAAAGAAGGACTGTCAGAGATATACCAGAATACATCGTTGTAGCAAAGGATGTACACACCCATCATAACTGATGTAACAGCTGCAGGGAAAATGCTGAAGTCGTGGTTGTCGGCAAAGGCAAGGAACGGTGCCAGAATAAGAAGCATGAATCCAAGATGGCACAGATATACACCGATTACCATAGAAAGACGGGTGGACTGAACCAGATTATTTTTCAGATCGTTGTAGTTGCCAAACAAAACCGGTGAGAGGCCGGAAAAGGCATTGTTCTCACAGGCAGTTATCTCAATGGTGATGGTTTTTCCGGAGTAGTCCTCAGGAAGCTGAACAAAGTTAAGCATCTTAGGGAGCATCCAGTTGGTATCAGCATAGTGTTGGCCGTAGGAGTAGATTTCTTTTCCGTCTACAAAGACTTTAACAGTAGAAAGAATGGTGCGAAATCTGATGGTTGCAGGGGATAGGTCTGAAACAGGAAGAGTTCTGGAAAGGGTAATGGTTTCACCCATATTAATAATTCCAATGTTGGATTCCTTGACACTATCAAGCTTCCAGGTCTTTTCTCCACGACTAACAGTCCAGCCGTCATCCAGCTGGACTAATTCATACTGATAAGGCGTATTAAAATTTTGATTACCAAGTACCAGAAGTGATGCACCAAAGACTATCACTGCCAGCACCGACAATAAAGCTGTACGGATCTTTACAGTTAAATTCACTGAATAAATCCTCCTGCTTTTTAAAAGTGTCCGTGGCTACCTCCATGGCTTGAGCCGGAACTGGAGGAGTGGGTGGAGCTTCCGCCACCAAAGGAGCTTCCCCTGCTTCCGCTATCGGTATCTTTAGGAATAGGAGTCTTGGTCACCTGGGTACGAACGAAAGTATCCCGGTTGACATTCAGCTTCATTCCGCCTTTGGCTTCATAGTTGGCTGCGTTGGTAGCAGTCTTTACAGTCTTAAGCTGAGACTTCATATGAAGAACAGGGAAAAGAGCTACTACCAGACCAATAACGATACTAATAAGGAGCATACGTACAATATCGGCACTTGTCCTGGGCTCCTGATAGCCTACGTCATAGGCTTCTCCTTCTTCGTCCAGTGCAAGGTAGTAGTCGCAGGTTTCAGCATATGCATTAAAGGCTCCGCTGTAATCGCCATCCCTTAAATAGGGCATCATGTTGTCCATCATGCGACTCTGACCATAATCAGTAAAGGTCTGAATTGCTGAACCGTAGGTGCCAATAGCCCATTCCCGGTCAGCCATACTGAGCATAAAGAGAATTCCGCTGTTATAGTCTGTGCCAAAGCCATTGTAGTCGAAATAATCGTCTGCGTAGTCCTGAATTGGTCCGTTATGTGAATCCACTGTGAGAACCACGATATTACAACTCCACTGTTCACTGAGGCTATCCAGCTTGCGCAAAAGATCTGCTTCCTCACTGTCAGAAAGAAGATCGGCGTTATCCAGGAGCCTTTCTTTTTGTCTGGTTGAGGGAACCTCATAGCTGTCCCAAAGAACGTCTGCAGCAAAAGTGTTTACAGGTAAAAGCAGTACAAGGATCAGGAACAGTAAAATGGCTGAAGCTGTCTTGTTTTTATATTTTAATAATGTATTCATTTTATTATCCAATCAATTTGATCAGCTGACGAGCAACATTATTGCAAATGCGATGGCGGCCACAATTCCTGCAATAGGGAAGTAGTACTTTGCTGCCTGAGAGTAGCTGACAGGCAGATTACCTACAAACTTACCGGTCTGACCATTCATGGCAAAGAGGTAGTTGTTCCCTTTCCAGGATGTGTTAAGGATATAGACAGGATACAGAGCATACTTGTTGCTCTCGTTGCTGCTGGTACAACTTTCGTTAAGGGTTCTAAGGGAGTTGTATCCAACTACAGTGTTACGGAAGTTGGTGGTAGCTGTGGCCTTCATTCTGTCCAAAGCTTTGCCCTTATCCTCCTCGGCGGTAACGTTGTATTTGTTTGCAAGGAAACCAGCCAGATATCCCATGTTAAAGGGAACCATAGCCGATCTGTCGAAGGGTTCTATGGATTCCATAAGGTCATCGGGCATTTCCTTTGAGCCATCCTCAGGAACGTGCTCAAATTTCTCTGATCCGGCTCTTTCTATGTTGTAATAACTTGTTTCAGTATAATTGTATCGGGAGTCACTCCAGGTCTTTATCTTGGTTCCCTCGAAGCTGGCACTGTAGTTCTCGGTTGCTGAAAAGAGCCAAAAGGGCACATAGATCCCCTTTATCTCATCGATGTGGTTCTGGTCAGCAAAGACCTTCGGAAGGAGCTTCTTGGATTTGACATAACCTGAATAAGCCTTCATGGCATCATCCTTCGTCTTAGTGAAAGGAATGATGTAGTCAGGCGTGAACTTTCCGGTAAATTTCTCTTTTACCACTACATTATTACTGCAGAAAGGACATTTCATGGAACCAAGAGATTCAGTAGCCAGGATCTCACCACCACAGGAACCGCAGCTGTAGATGAACATTGGGGTGTCATCTTTATCTGTGGCCTGGGTGGAGTAGTTTTCCGCAGATTCTCCTGTGCTGTTGGAATTATGGTTGGCCACGTAGTCCTTAACATCAAACTCCGAGTCACAGAAAGGACATTTGAGCTTTTGTGACTTTGGATTGAATTCCATTGCCCCGCCACAGGCGGGGCATTCATATTCGTGAAGGGCCATTTATTTATCCTTTGAAAAAGTTATCAGTTGGGTCTTGGTGATCCACACTGTGTGCAGAAGTTTCCTGTGTTAACAGTTCCGCAGGAACATGTCCATCCGGCTGCAGGTCTCTGGGATCCACAGTTAGGGCAGAAATTACCTGTGTTGACATTGCCACATGAGCATGTCCAGGAATTTCCTGCTGACTGAGGTGCCATCTGAGGAGTTGCCTGAGGCTGCTGCTGAGCGCCCATGGCGAAGAGCTGCTGCGCGTTCATTCCGCCAGCCTGCTGAGCCATGTTCATTCCTGCAAAGGCCATCATAGGACC
>CAMVRW010000062.1 GCA_947169985.1 uncultured Butyrivibrio sp.
TAATCTCTTGCTCCCTCAGGTGATGAAGCTGTAAGGATAGGAGTTGTGATCTCCAGAAATCCGTGCTCTGTCATTGACTGACGAAGAGCTGCAATTACATTGCATCTAAGAACAATGTTCTTCTTAACCTCAGGATTTCTGAGATCTAAGTATCTGTACTTAAGACGTGTTGTCTCATCGGCCTCTCTTGAGTGATTGATCTCAAAAGGAAGCTCGTTGTGCTGACATCTGCCAAGAACCTCGATTGACTCAGGCACAACCTCGATATCACCGGTTGCCTGCTTAGGGTTCTTGGAGCTGCGCTCTCTTACAACACCCTTAACGGAAATTGTTGACTCTTTATTGATAGCCTTGGCTGTCTTAACCATTTCTTCTGTATCAAGGACAATCTGAGTTGTGCCGTAGAAGTCACGAAGAACTACGAATCCAAGTCCCGATCCGACTTCACGCATATTCTCAAGCCAGCCTACAAGTGTAACGCTCTTGCCGGCGTCCTCAATGCGAAGCTCACCACAGTTATGTGTACGTGATTGCATCATTTGTATTACTCCATTTCTAATAAATCAAAATTAAGCCACAGAACATTCTAAAACATCTGCCTCAACCTTGCAAGTAACAGTTGTTAATAGGCCCGCTACCTTATGCAGCGATGTGCAACAGTCTGGTGGCAATATTGAAATACACCAGAAGTGACAGGGCATCTACGATAGTTGTGATAAAAGGACTTGCCATAACCGCAGGGTCAAATCCAACCTTTGAAGCCAGCATTGGCAAACAGCATCCAACAAGCTTAGCAATGAGCACCACAACAAATAATGTCAGGCAAATAACCAAAGCCACGGTAATTGTCAGCCTGTCCAGCAAAAGAAGCTTAACAAAGTTGGCTACTGCCAGGGTAAGACCACACAGCATCGCAACCCTGAGCTCTTTCCAGATGATCTTGAAAATATCCTCAAATTCAATTTCCTTAAGGGAAAGTCCACGGATAATTGATACACTGGCCTGGGAGCCGGCATTTCCTCCGGTGTCCATAAGCATCGGGATATAAGCAGTTAGTATAACGAAAGCGGAAAGCGCATCCTCAAACCCGGTGATGATCGCTCCGGTAAATGTTGCACTTATCATCAGGAATAAAAGCCATGGGATCCTGTTTTTATAGGTCTCAAATATACCAACCTTCGGATAGGGCTTATCCGATGGCACGATAGCTGCCATCTTCTCGATATCCTCGGTAGCCTCTTCTTCCATGATGTCCACTACGTCATCAATGGTGATGATTCCCACCATTCGGGACTCATTATCCACAACGGGCATGGCTGTAAAGCCGTACTTCTGGAACATCCTGGCCGTTTCTTCCTGGTCGGTCATGGTGTTGATGCTGATGACATTGGTGTTCATTATGTCACCGATGATCTCATCAGGCTTCATAATGAGCAGATATCTTAAAGCCACAGTTCCTACCAGGATCTTTTGCTTGGTAACAACGTAGCAGATATTGATGGTCTCTGAGTCAACGCCCTTTTTTCTTATACGCTCTATGGCATCATTGACTGTCATATCTTCGTGGAGATCCACATACTCCACCGTCATGATAGATCCGGCGGAATCCTCCGGATATCGAAGCAGGTGGTTGATATCAGCCCTTGTCTCAGGACTGGCATTTGCAAGGATGCGCTTAACAACGCTGGCGGGCATTTCTTCCAAAAGGTCCGTAGCGTCATCGGCCATCAGATTTTCAATTATGTTGGATGCTTCTCGGTCTGACATTGACCGGATAATGTACTGCTGTACATCAAGTTCCAGATCGGCGAATACATCTGCCGCAATGTCCTTGGGCAGGATCCTGAACATCTTCAGTGAATCCTCGTCCTCCATTTCACTCATGACACCGGCTATATCCGCTGGGTTCATGTCTGAAATGGTCTGACGCAGCAATGTGTATTGCCTGGAAGTCAGAAGTTCCTTAAGCTCTTCTGCGATGTTCTTCTCTTCCATTTCCATGATAGAAATCTCCTTTGTGTATGGTTTTTATTGTACTTCGATAAGGAGCAGAATCACTGCCACATAAATGAGGATCCGACTTCATAAAAACCACCACCTTTCCTAAGAGATTTCGATTACACTTCTATACTTTACCACAAAACGTGACTTGGCGCTTAACTTTTTCTGCACCTTACTGTGATACGTAGATATCCCGGAGTGCGTCCCTATCAAGGACACGGATCCTGGCATGACCAAGT
Source organism: uncultured Butyrivibrio sp. (assembly GCA_947169985.1). GTDB lineage: Bacteria > Bacillota > Clostridia > Lachnospirales > Lachnospiraceae > Butyrivibrio. Next base: position 2,241 of record CAMVRW010000062.1, read on the forward strand.
CTTGAAATAAGTCCCATCTTCTCCATTTCACGAAGCTTTCTGGATACAGTCTCTGTGCGAAGACTTACGCTGGCAGCAATGTCGTCCAGCTTAAGGACTATGTCATCATCAATGCTTCTGTCTACTCTGTACATCAAGAATCCTGCCAGTCTTGCTATCGGATCCTTGGTGGACAAAAGCATGTTTCTTTCATTTGCATCATGGAGCTTCTTACTTAAAAGAATTATCGTATTCATGGCCGCCGAAGGGTCATTTACTACCTTTATGAAATCATCTCTGTGAATCTGACAGATTGACGAATTAGTAAGACATACTGCCGAGTAGGGATATATGCTTCCATCCAGGAACATTCCTTCCCATATTATGTCGTGATCCGCAAGGATTGTAACTATCTGTTCACGTCCAAGGGAATCATATCTGCACAGCTTTACTCTTCCCTTTCTTATTATACAGATGGATTCAACCGGCTCACCCTCCCTGAAGAGATAACTGTTCTTCTTCAGATTCTCGTGAACGGAATGCTCCATAAGACTAACCTGCGCATTGACAGGAAGTCCCTCAATAAGAGGCACGCTCTGGGTGCAGAATCCACCACACTCTTCGCAGATATTCAGTCCCGTTATTCCTCTCATTAACTCTTCACCATGAGCCCTGTCATGGTAAACACCTTTTTTAACTCCCATTTAAATTACCTGTTGACCCAGCAGTAGCAATATGCCTGAGTCCTTACTGCAAAAGGCTCTGTAGCCAATAACTTCCTTATCTCATCCTTTGTGAACCAGGCCGGTTCTATCTCTTCCTGAGCTGATGTGCTCTCGGAAAAAACTCCTCCGGCAACACCAACACAGCATGCATTTCTTTCATTTGAAAAACCTATGGCACTGTAGCAAGGTCCCCACCAGTCCTTTATCTCAAGGATATCAAGTCCTGTTTCCTCCTTCAGCTCACGCCTTGCTGCCTGTTCAGGGGTTTCTCCCTCATCGATAAGTCCCGCAGGGAAATTGTAAACCCATTTTCCCATGGCCATCCTGAATTCTCTGTTAAGCAGGATCTTCTCTCCACTTTCGTCGTGCATGATAATGGCAACGGCATCTTCTTTGTCATTGTGAAGCTGCTCGAAGGTCTGAATGTCCTTGTCACGACTGATCATTTCGTAGACCTTCTCCTGGCCATCAGCCATCTTGTAATGCACATCATAGCGGTTGATGAATTTTCCAGGTTCCTTTTTCTCTATATACTCAAATTCCATTTGCTAAAAAACTCCTTAACATGCCCCATATACTATCTGCTTGAGACCTCTGATAAAGCTGTAATCACAGCCCCCTTCAATCTGCTGCATATAAATAAAGATAAGCTCCTCTGTAGGATCAACGAAAAAGTATGTTCCGGCCTTACCATCCCAGCCGTACTCTCCTACACTTCCGTTGGAGCATCCCTTTGCAGGATCTGTCAGTATCCTGAAATAATTTCCGTAGTTATAGCCGATACAAGCCTCAAAATCCAAGGTCTGAAGCTGTTTATCAGTCAGCTGCGGAGATGTCATGTATGCAAATGTTCGTCTGCCAATCAGCTCTTTTCCATGATAGGAACCTTTATTAAGAAGCATCTGGGCAAAATGGGCATAGTCATTGGCTGTTGAGTAAAGTCCGGAACCGCCCTTCTCCCACCAGGGATCAGCGGAAGGATTCTCCATCTCAAGGCGTCTTCTTACATCATCTTCAGCCCTTACTACCTTGCCCTTTTTATCTCTTCTATAAAGGACTGCCTGTCTGAACTCCTTGCCCTCTCCAATCTTAAAATCAGTATCCTCCATATTAAGGGGTGTGAAGATCTCTTTCTTGAAGAATTCTGAAAGCTTCTGGCCACTGATTACCTCAATGATGCCTCCCATGATATCGGCAGAATGACCGTATCTGAAGGTTTCTCCAGGTTCAAAGGCAACTCCTGCTTCTGCTATCTTATTGCATATATCAGCGCTGCTCTTTAATATTCCTGACTCACTCTGGGTCCTTGCCTCCTTATAGATCTTGGACATAAGCCTTTCAGCCTCGCCAAAATCCCCGGAGTAAACCATTCCTGAGGTCATGTTCAAAAGATCTTTTATTGTGATCTCATTTCTTGCTCTCTTGATTCCATCTGAGGACACCACTTTGCAGTCCACATATCCAGGAAGGTACTCGGAAACCTTGCTCATGGGGTCAAGAAGACCGCGCTCATAAAGTATCATTGCAGCAACTGCCGTAACAGGCTTTGTCATGCTGAATATCTTATAGATACTGTCCTGCCTGTCAGGCTCGTACTGATTCTCGTATACTCTTTTTCCTTTGTGCTCCACAAGTATTGTTGCACCCTGAAGACGGCCCTGTTCTCTCTGCATCTCAATGAGAGTATCGAGCCTGTTAAGCTTTCTGATATTCATAACACTTTCCCCGGTAAATAATTAGAATTTTACTGCTGGAAGCAGATATTTATTCTGATAGAATTCAACAGCCTTCTCAAAGCCCTCGCCCTTGTCAGCCTTAAGCTGCTCAATGTAGCCGTGGGCATCGTAGGCATCCTCGTCGACTTCTATGATACCAACTGCAATATTACTGCAGTGGTCTGCGATCCTCTCGTAATCTGTTCCAATATCGCTAAGGTCAAAGCCCTGCTCTATAGTGCACTTGCCCTTCCTGAGCCTTCGCACATGGCGGCGCTTTATCTCTGTATGGATTCCATCAATAGTCTCCTCAAGTGGCTCGATCATCTTTGCGAGCTCCACATCCTGATTCTCAAAAGACCTGATGGAAAGATCCATAATCTCCTGAACTGCTGATGCAAAAATCTCCATCTCAGACTGGGCCTTAGGTGAAAAGCTTCTGCTGTTATCCGACATGTTTTTTGCCTTCTGCATAATGTTCAGAGCATGATCACTGATCCTCTCGTAGTCAGTAATACAATGCAAAAGAACTGACAGTGTGTGTGAGTCCTTTACCCCAAGATGATGTGCATTGATCTGCATAAGGTATGTTCCCAGCTGATCCTCGTACTTATCCACCTTTCTCTCAAGGTAATCCACATCAGCTGCTGCCTCATCGTCGAATTTATCGATCAGCCCGATAGCCTTATCAAGGGCCTCCTTAGACATGTTAGCCATGGCAATAGCTGCCTGCCTTGCCTGCTCCAATGCAAATGGAGGGTTTGAAAGGAAGCGGGGATCCAGAGTTCTGATACCCTGCTGTTCCTCCTGTTCCTTCTTTTCCCTGTCATCAATAGGAATTGCCTTAAGAGCCATTGAAACAAGGAGTCCGGAAAATGGCAGCATAAGTGGTGTTGCCACAAGATTTATAAGTGTATGTATTCCCGCAATGCCAACCATACCGATCTGGTCTTCCATAAATGCAAAATGAACAACTGCATTGATTGCATAGAATAGGATCATAAAGGTTGATGCCTTAATGACATTAAAGAACAGATGCATAAGAGCTGTTCTCTTACCATTTTTATTGGCACCAAGAGATGAAAGGATAGCTGTGATACAGGTTCCTACCTCCGCACCAACAACCACGGGAATTGCAATGCCGTAATTGATCTTTACAGAAAGGGATAAAGCCTGCAGTACACCGATGGTTCCTGCTGAGCTCTGAATTACCATGGTAAAGATGATACCAACCAAAAATCCGATAAGAGGATTGCTGAATGTTGTAAGAACCGCCTTAAAACCTTCCACTTCCTTAAGTGGTGATACAGCATCTGACATGGTGCTCATACCAAACATCAAAACAGAGAAACCTAATAAAATGGTTCCCACATTTTTCTTCTTGTCGCTCTTTGCGAACATATAAAGCCCAATACCGATAAGCGCCAGGAAAGGCGTAAAGGACCTTGGCTTTAAGAGATTGATAAGAAAATTGTCACTGCTGATCGCATTTAATGAAAGAAGCCATGCAGTAAAGGTTGTACCAAGGTTAGCACCAAGGATAACATTTACAGCCTGCTTTAGAGTCATGATTCCTGAGTTAACAAGACCAACTACCATAACGGTAGATGCTGAAGAAGACTGAACCAGCGCCGTTACTCCCACACCAAAAAGGTATGCGATAAAGGGATGTTCAGTAACCTTGGCAAGAACGCTTTCGAGCTTGCCACCTGCGGCTTTTGTCAGACCGCCGCTCATAACATTCATTCCGTAAAGGAACATCGCAAGGCCTCCAACAAGGCCTGCTATCAAGGTAAATACTTCAAGTGAATCCATTTTTCCTCCGAGACAGGCACTCCCCTCAAGAGCTTCTCGCTCTTCATACCTGCCAATCCATACTATTTCTGCATGTTACATGCTATATATTACAGGATAAACCTAAAAAATACCATAAAAAGTTTGACTATGGTCAAAAAAGTCCCCCGGGGCTCAGAAACTCAGTGTCATCTTTACATAATCCCCATACTGAGACTGGCTTAATGCCACCTTCTTCCCCTGGTTATATTGCTTGCCATAGATATTCTCTTCCACATTTACCTTGCCGGTCTCCTGAAAGCCCAGCTTTTTACATATATGAATGGAAACCTCATTTTTCTCTTTTACTAAAGTCTGTACCTTATCAAAGGACAGCATATCCCTTCCATAATCCAGGATCGCTCTGCAGGCCTCCATACAGTAGCCCTGTCTCTGGTATTCTTTACCCACAAGAAATCCCAGTTCCACCTCGTCAAAGCCGTTCCTCACCGAGTACCCTGCTCTTCCAATAACCTTTCCGTCACTTATGCGCTGCAAGGTCCAAACCCCAAAGCCCATAAGGTAATACACCTTTTCAATGTAATCCTTCTGATATCTCTTTTCATCCTTAGGATCCTCGAAGAGTCCTTCCATATAAAGAGTCATCTCCGGATCCGCATACAGCTTGTAAAACTCATCCACATCTTCCAGGGTGGTCTCTCTTATGATAAGGCGCTCCGTCCGCAGTATTTCCCAGGGTTCACCTGCGTAGCGTTGGTAGACCTTAACAAAAGAATCCATGTCCACCTGATCGATCTCGCCAAACACATACTTCACCTGAGGAAACTGCATTCCCTTGTTCCCGTCATGGAGCATTCCGGTAACATAGAATCCCGAATCCAAAAGCTCTTTTGCCAGATCGGGGCTGTCCGTTACAACAAGCGTCTCCCGTTCCTTAGGGAGCTTTTCTTTGTCAAAAGAAATCTCTGCGCCATAGCCACAATCCCTGATATATCCAGCTTCATCAAGAATGGCAGCGCGCAGAGTCTCATTATTTCTATCTTTTTCATCCATCAAAAAAGCAACGGATCTAAGCATTAAAGCATCTCCTTCTCATAGGTGACTGAGTATCCTTGGGTCCTAGGGTGCTCTTTCCATTTATTTTCTATTCTTTCTATAGTAACTACAGCAAAATCCGGATCGGTATTTGTCAGGATCACAATGGCAGTATTGTGGTTGTCATAGCCATAAACGTCAGTACTCCTAAGACTGTCATCCAGAATCTCCAGGAAAACATCCATTATCTCCTTGGGGACTATCTTGCCATTATCTCCAACCACAATAAAGTGTATCATGACAGAATTCATGACCGCACTGTCCCCAAGCCTTACCAGGAGCCTGTAGATCTCTCTGAGCCTTCCGTCCTCAACTCTGTAAGGTTTGCTGCTCTTGTTTCTCTCTCCGATAATTGCCCTGATCTCAGCAATTCCGCTTATGTTGGCCCTGTCTGAGCTTTCCTCACTCCTGAACAGTGACTCCTCGTAGATCACATAGTCATGCTTGCCGGAATTCTTCACTATATAAAGAGCTTTGTCCGCCTTTTTAAACAGCTCCTCATAGCTCTCCTCGTTGTCCTCCGTAACAGCAACTGCGCCTATGGACACTCCAAGGGGAATGTTCATATCTTCGCCCAGGATATGCTTAGCAACCTCTATGAGCTCCTCATTGAGGATCCTTGTCTTTTCCTTTATATCACTTCCGGTGGCATACTTATAAAAGGCAACAAACTCATCGCCGCCCACACGGCACAGTACATCATCGCTTCCGGCTGTTCTTCGCATAAGATCTGCAAGAGCCATGAGAAGTCTGTCACCATTGTCATGACCGAAAATATCATTTACAGGCTTAAAGCTATCCAGGTCCAAAACCGCCAGAATTCCAGAGTTGTTCCTGCAGGCCTCGTTCATGGTATCCTCAGCGCCCCTCTTGTTAAGAAGCCCTGTCAGGTGATCCTTGGTAGCCTCCTGCTGCAATCTTTGCACGTTGTTCATGTTATGAAGGATGTCGCCAATCGCCCATCCAAGATATAGTATAAACAAAAAGCATACAAGGTAAAGGTAAACCCTGAAATATCCGCGTTCAAAGAGCTGGGATTCCTTCCTTACCGGGAACACCTCATCCCTTACCACATCAATTCCGGCTGTATCCAGCACCTGAACATGGAGCTTATAATCTCCATAGGGAAGATTTGTAAAGGAAAGTGGCTGCATATCTTTCTGGTAGCAGGTAATACCCTGATCCTCAGCCCCCTCAAGGAAAATGTGGATCATAGGATTAGAAAGTGAATAATTCATCACTGCCACGTCAAACTGAATACGTCCGGACACAGCAGGAATAGTATATACTCCATCAACAGGTTTTATCTTCTGATCCCCAGCCATTATTTCTGAGAGACCAATCTTGAACTCGTTATTGAAGGAATCATAATTTTTGATGGATACTCTTCGTACACCATCTGTGCATGATATGTAGAGTCTCTCTCCGTTAAGAACATAGTTGGCATTGGCGCTAATTGCCGTATTAAGACCTCTGCTTCTGTTAAGCAGCATAAAGCTGTACTGAGTGTCGTTTAAAAGATCTTTTTCATCCAGTACATATATTCCGCCACTTGAAAATACCCAGACCTTACCCTCTTCGGAGATGAAAACATCATAGTTATTGCTGTAGGGAAAATTCTCAAGTCTTCTTATCTCTTTATCATTGTCATAGTAAAGGGCATTACTTGTCACATACAGATATCCGCCGGTACATGGCACGATCTTCATAACTACCAGGGTCCTTAAACCATCAGCAATTCCAATGGTTTTTTCTATCTGATCATTCTTAAGTACAAGAATACCGCCACCGTCAGTTCCTGCGTAGAGGGTTCCGTCTTCTCTTTCTATCAAACACAATATCTGTGTGGATATTCCCTCATCTTCTCCAAGAGTTTTGACCACCTTCTCACCTTTGATAAAAGTAAGTCCCGTATTACTTGCTGCCACAATCCTGCCATCAGACAGCTCCACGCTGAACCTGAACCTGTCTCCTTCTGTCTTGGCATTCTGACTGTTAAAAGAAGCAATCGTCCCATCGCTGCGCAGCTTAATAAGTCCATAAGGGCCATAGGTGCTGACCCAAACGTTTTCATTGCTGTCACACATTATATTTCTGATACGAACATCCTTAAAAAACTCCGGATGTGGTACCGGAACAGAATAATAGGTCTTAAGATCTATAGTCACAAGTCCGTTATTGGTTCCCGCATACAAGAGCCCTTTCTTTACCATTACGCTGTTTACAACTTCTCCATCTACGCTGGCTCTTGAAAAAATATCCTCGAAAGGATTCCAGGAAAACTTTTTAACTCCCTGCTTACTGGAACCAAACCATATATTTCCCTGGTAATCGGAAAAAACACTTACCACAGAACTGTCAAAGTCATTGCTGGAAAGATCTGTTACCGTTCCTTTATCAGATACAAATCCCAGACCATTTTCACAGGCAATAAAGTATCCCTTTAAACTCTTTGAATACAAAATGTCATTAAAGTACTTCAGCTTTCCTGTGTACTGCTTGGTCATAAGGTCAGTTGCGCCATCCTTGATCCGAAGTCTCGCAGTCATATTTGAGCTGGTTCCTACTATATAATTTCCCTCTTCTTCTACTGC
>CAMVRW010000063.1 GCA_947169985.1 uncultured Butyrivibrio sp.
CTTGTGATCTGGGTGATCTTGTCATTGATGACATATAATCTGGAATCGCCCACATTAGCAACCTGGAGGTATCTTCCAAGAACCGTTGCAGCTACAACAGTTGTTCCCATTCCAAAGAGGTTAGGATTCTCAGAAGCCTTTTCCCTGAGCTTCTTGTTGGCGATCTTGATAGCGTGCTCCAAAATCTTGACAGGGCTTTGTTCAAAAGACCTTTCGATCTCCTCAACCATTGTGTCTACGGTAAATCTTGATGCGTAGTCACCGGCATTGTGGCCTCCCATTCCGTCAGCAACAATGAACACATTGGAGAGGTTTCCAATCCTTGTATCTGAGGAAAAGACATAATCCTGATTCAGTTTTCTCTTTTTTCCTATGTCCGTAACGGAAAAAGTCTTAAGCAAAGTAGCCTCCCACTTAAGTATTGCGATTTTTTCACGGAAAAAAAGCAGGTGGTACTAATTCTCTTCCAAATGACGCCTTCTTAGCTGTCCGCAGGCGCCATCTATATCCCTGCCCATTTCTCTCCTAATTGTACTATTAATGTGGCTTTTTTCAAGTTTATTTTTGAAGGACAGCGCTCCTGTCCTGTCTGTAGGCTTAAAGGACCGCTCCTTGATCGGATTCACAGGAATGAGGTTCACTACTGCGTTAAGCCCCTTTAAAAGCTCCGACAGCTCTTTTGCATCCTCATCTGTATCGTTGACTCCCGCCACAAGCGAATATTCGAAGGTCAGCTGCCTTCCTGTCTTATCAAAGTAAGCCCTGCAGGCATCGAGAACTTCCTTGATGCTGTAGGTGTTTGCTATAGGCATTAGCTCTTTTCTCTTGGCATCATTGGAGGCGTGGAGGGAAAGAGCCAGGTTGATGGAAAGATCCTCATCAGCCAGTTCATAGATCTTTGGCACGATTCCGCAGGTGGAAACCGTAAGGTTCCTCTGGCTTAAGTTCATGCCGTTCTCGTCGGTAAGAAGGGTGATGAACCGAAGGAGGTTGTCATAGTTGTCCAGTGGTTCTCCGCTTCCCATTACCACAACCCTGTGGACCTTTTCACCGGTATAATTTGAAATGGCGTAGATCTGGTCCAGCATCTCCGATGGGCGAAGATTTCTTTCCACGCCGTCCAGTGTTGAGGCGCAGAACTTACATCCCATGCGGCATCCCACCTGAGAGGAAATGCACACGCTTACGCCGAACTTATACTTCATAAACACGCTCTCAATCACGTTGCCGTCCGCAAGAGCGAAAAGAAACTTCTTTGTGTCGTCAAGCCTTGATTCCTGAACCTGAATAGCCTCAAGGCAGGTATATTCAAAGTTGGCTTTAAGCTTCTCCTTAAGAACCTTGGGGATGTTGGTCATCTCGTCGTAATTTCTAGCCTGCTTCACATGCATCCACTCATAGAGCTGCTTTGCGCGAAAAGCCGGCTCTCCCAGGGCCTTTATGGCCTCCTGAAGCTCAGGAAGGGTCAAGGATTTTATATCGTTTTTTATATCATCTGAAACTGCAGTCATCTGGTTCTCCAAAATTCATTTGCAAGAAAAATATACCCTTTAAGTTTACCATATTATGAGGAAATTTGTCTGATACCGGTTTGACAAGAGTTACGGCAAAAGTGGATAATTAAATTATCATTTTTTCGAGGTGAATGCAATGGCAAACATCAGGGAAATCACTCTGAATATTCTTATGGAGTACGACAGAGGCGGCGTTCGTAAGCCTTCTTTGTTAAAAGACTCTTTGGATAAATATGACTATCTTGAAACCAGGGACAAGGCCTTCATGAAGAGGGTCGTGGACGGATGTCTGGAGAGGCAGATACAGATTGATTACATTCTTGACTCTTTTTCCAAGACCAAAGTTGCCAAGATGCAGCCCTTCATCAGGAGCCTTTTAAGGATGGGCGTGTACCAGATAATGTTCATGGATTCCGTGCCGGATTCAGCAGCCTGCAACGAATCTGTTAAGCTTGCAGTCAAGCACAAGTTTTCCGGCCTCAAGGGCTTTGTGAACGGAGTTCTTCGGAACGTTTCAAGGAACAAGGATAAGATCGAATATCCGGATTCCAAGCTTGGTGGCGGCATCAAGTACCTGTCAGTTCTATATTCCATGCCTGAATGGATCGTCATGATGTGGCTTGATCGTTATGGCTTTAATAAGACTGAAGAGATGCTGAAGTTCTTTTTGGAGTCCCGCCCCACCACTATTCGTCTTAAGAATGACGTAGATGCTAAGGCCTTCGCAAAAGAGCTGTCAGAGGCGGGAGCTGTTGTTTCAGAAAGCGACATTCTTCCCTATGCCCTGGAGCTTGAAAAGACAGACAATATCAGATTTCTTCCAGGCTTCGATGAAGGTAATTTCTTCGTTCAGGATGTAAGCTCCATGCTGGTGACAGAGATTGCAGATCCAAAGCCAGGCCAGGTAGTTATTGATGTTTGCGCTGCCCCCGGAGGAAAGAGCCTTCACGCTGCGGAGTGGGTTAGCGGCGATGATAACGGCACTGTCCTCTCCCGGGACGTATCCGAGAGAAAGTGTGACCTCATTAGAGAAAACGCTGAGAGAATGGGGCTTCCGAATGTCGAGGTCCAGATGCATGATGCAAGGATCCACGACCAGAGTCTTGAGAACAAGGCAGACATCCTATACATGGATCTTCCCTGCTCCGGTCTTGGAATAATCGGTCGAAAGACTGATATAAAATATAACGTCACAAAACAGAGCCTTTCAGATCTTGCCAAGCTCCAATGGGAGATCATAAAGACAGCCTGGGACTATGTTAAACCCGGCGGAATCCTTATGTACTCCACCTGCACCGTCAATCAGGCTGAGAACGAGGATATGATAAATCAGATCTGTTCAGAGCTCCCCTTTGAAGTTGTGGACTTTACAGACAGACTTCCTGAAGCTTTGAAGAAATCCGTTGTTAAAGAGGGAGAAGTAAATATGTGCCTTCCTATTGAGAAACAGGCCGAAAAAGGATGCATCCAGCTCCTTCCCGGCGAGTACGGCACTGACGGCTTCTTTATAGCAAAGCTCAGGCGTAAGTAAAAACTGTTGACAAAGATCCACTCAACACCCGCTTTAAAGATTGTAGAGTGATAGCCAGAATAGTCCAGCTTAGCCTAAGTGAATGCTGAGATAGTGTACGAGTCCATTCCCCGATTGAACGTTTTTCATGAGTAATCCTCTAAAAGTGCCAAATAGTATGAAAAAACTTCCTTGGAAAAGCCAATTGGCATGGGATTTTTCATGAATAATCTGCAAAAAATGCCGATTTGTATGAAAATCCCAACTTATAACAAGCCATTAGCCAAGAAGTTTTCATGAGTAAATCCCCAAAAGGCCTGTTTTAGATGAAAAGATATCCCCCAAAGCCCGTTTCGGACCATATGTCTTCTATTCAACCTAAAGGCAGCCAAGAAACTAGTCATAAAGCAAAATAACGCCTTCCCCCGTTAGAGACCTATATGCGTGGATTCAGGTGGCTGTACAAGGATGCCCCTGCTTTTCAAGGGGCACTTGCGAAAGTCCTTGACTGGCACCTGATCCATGCTACAATCCGCTTCTCGGGGGAAGGCGTATTTACAAATATTGAAATTATCTACAGGCTCAAAAAAGACACCTTTGGCGGTGTCTTTTTTATTGTTATTAGTGTGCGGTTGTGTATCCAAATTTTCCTGCCAGATACAGGAAGCCAACAAAACCGTTTTTATCAACAAGTGACATTACATCAGTTCCTGCGGGTATTGTAACTATCATTCTGTTTCCTTTATACTCTCCGTCAAGGAAACTTATTTCCATGGAAACATCAGGTCTTTTAGCAAGGGCCTCCATAACCGATTTGTGGAATGAGATAAAGCTTGAGGTCTCTATCTTTACAGTTGAACCTTTGGCAGCACTGCTTATCTTTTGGTTCACATCATTGTTGAAGGTATAGTAAGCTGTAACCGGAACCTTTGTCTCTTTTGCTCCGGAAGATGTTTCTGCACCGCCGGAAGCGACTTCGCCACTTGAAGGGGCCAAATTCCTTGTCCAGGTTACCAGAACCGGTGACAGGCCATTAAAGGTTGTATCTATTCCATCAGAGGTATTTGTCACAGCTGGAGTCTCGATTGTTCCTGCTGCTACGGATCCTACAGTTGTTCCGACAAGATGAGCTACGCTGAAGGTATAGTCGTTTCCATTGGTCTGTGTGCCATCCTTTGCCTGTGGATATGGGATTACTATCTTAAGACCTCCTGCCGGGACATTTGCGGTTGTTACAGGTACCCAGTTTGTTCCTCCATCAAATGAAATAAGGAGTCCTGCGTCAAACAGGAAAGAATTATTCTTTTGCTCTGCTGTCTGTACATTAAGTGCATTTTCAAGGGCAACCTGAACCTTATCTACTGATGTATAGCCCAGTGCTCTTAGCTCTGCGGAAAGAGATGCTGCTGTAAGCCCAGCCTCATTAACCCTCGTCGCAACCTGTTTATTTTTATAGGTAGCTGTAACTGTGACTGCTTTCGCAGGCATTACAAAAGTGGTGGTTGTAGCTGATGCATCGGCAAAGGCCACACAATCTTCGCTTGTCCACTTATCAAACAGCTTTTGAGAAGATGGTTCGTCTGCTGTTATTGTTACAGTGGCACCCTCAGGGTAAGAACCATCACCGGTTCCGTGATTGACTGTAACAGAATAGGTTCCCACAGGGATTTCTTCAAAATTAGCCTTTACCTCAACATCTGAACTTCCAATATCAAAAGTAGTTGTGTTGCTATTTGCGTCACTTAAGGTTACGCCACCGGAAACAACATCCCAGTTTTTGAACAGATAACCACTGTCCGGAGTTGCTGTTATGGTTACTGTTGTTCCCTCTTCTCCTGAGGTGGGTGTTGCTGATGCGCTTCCATGTCCGTCATTGGATGCTGTTACAGCATATACAGTTGGCGCAGGGCCTGAACCTGCGTAAGTGTAGGTGTAAGTGAAATTCTGGCTTTCGTTGCCATAGGTCCTTTCTGTATTGGGAAGACCATCCCATGATCCTGCCGAATATCCCGGATCAGGCATATCTCCTACACTTGGTATATCCGAAGGATTTAGAGTAAGTACTTTATCTTCGTTATCATATCTCCAAAGATTTACTACTTTATCTGCCTTTGTTCCATCACTCCAGGAACCATGTACTACCTTGAAAGTAAAATTGACATCAATCCTACTGACAGCGTGTGCAGTTATTGTGTTTGATGGGTGATTAATGGTCAAAAGAGCTAATAGAAATGTTAAAAGAAATACTGCTAATCTGGATGTTTTTTTCATATAGATATACCCCCAATTCTTACAACTCCCATAGCATTATTGTATCAGTTTGTTATCATTTTTCCACACAAAAATAGAAGGCTGCCACACTTTCATGCGACAGCCTCTAAAAGGATTATGATTTTATTTAAGTTCTTCACCGCCGAGGATTGAGAGAAGTCTCAAGAATCCGCAGTAGCCGTTTGAGTCAAGAAGTGTCTTTACATTGTAACCGGCAGGAATTGTAACCTTAAGTCTCTTTCCACCATAGGTGAATACTACGTTAACATCAACGTCAGGACGGGCTGCAAAAGCTTCGATCATCTTGCTGTCAAAGCATGTTACTCTGTCAGTTTCAATATTGAATGCACCACCCTGAGGAGCTGCTGCTACGTTCTGGATGATAGAATTCTTGTACTGGATAGGAGTAATCTTTGAAACGTTGTAGGAAACTGTTCTTGCAGGCTTATCTCCGCTGATTGCAGAAACAGGAGCTGCTGCCTGACCTGCTGCACCTGATGCAGATGGCTGTGCAACAGTATTAACTACGATTGCACCTGCAGGAGCCTGATTAGGATCTTCATAAGCAGGAGTTTCTTCTACAACAACTTCATACTTTGTTTCGCCGGAACCATCAGAAGAAGGTACTGGCTTAAGGACAGCTCTTACGTTTATGCCGCCGTGTTCATTCATCAGTGTAAGTGTATAGGTTCCGTTGCCATTGTCTGTAACAGAAACGTTTTCACCAGCATAGAGCATATGATCTGAATCAACGGTGGCACTTACATTGAAAGGATTACCAATTTTTGTTGTTGGCATTGAACTTTCATTCCCATCTATAGTAACGCCTTCTTCGTGCTTTATGATGTAATTGATTGCAGAGAGGAGTTCATTTCTAACAGCTGTATTATCTTCCTCAGTAGATAAACCAAAACCAGTAGATATACCATCTACTTGATATATGGTCAGGGATGGAAGCCTTTCAATCACTTCTTCCTTAGTAAGTCCATGATTTTGGGTATTGGTATGAACATTAAGTGTACCTGTAGCAACACCTTCAACTGTAATAGAAGATTTTCCACCGTTTGAACTGTCGCCAAGATTTACTTCTATGGCATTACCACGAGAAGGTGCGTGAACGTCTCCGCCTACATGAACTGTGCTATTTCCTGATGCATACACACCATCACCTGCATATCCAACGAATATAACATTCCCGTTATCATCATAGTGATCAACTTCCATTCCGGTACCGGTAACATTACCTGTAACATTTACAGATGCATTATTAGCAGCTACACCATTACGAGCACCTGAAACATCACCATTAACAGTTATGCTTGCAGAAGATTGAGCCTCAACACCTTCAGCTGTTCCTGAAACCAGAACCTTTTTCTCAGTACTTCCTACTACTACATTTGCTCCAGTCTCAGCCTTTATAGCAGTCTGTTCAGCACCAGAATCCTTACCTGCAGTAACATTTCCTTCAATAGTCACTTCGGCATTATTACTTGCAACCACTGCAGGATCAGCAGTGTAATGCGTCTGTCCATCATTATCCTGATAAGAACCATTATGGCCTGATGCCTCTACATCACCTGGAACATTAACTGTTTGATGATTAGCAACTACAGCTGATGTTCCATCTGTTTTTACCACATCACCATCCTCGGCGAAAGAAGTAACACATGGAGCAAAAACCATTGTAATTGCAGTTGCAGAAGCTAACACACTAGTCAGTAGTTTTTTGTGCATAAACACACCCTCCTTATATTTGCTTGATTTTAAATCAAGGACTGAGCGATTTCAGTCGCACGATTAATTGTACGCCAACAAAAACGTAAAATAAAGCATTTTTTAACGTAATTAAATCCTGAATTCAATCTCATTCATGAACCTTTTTTTCAATGAATCATGGGCACTATAGCATCAATGAGCTCCCTGTATAATCTTTATCAAATTCGACGAGCAAGATGTCTCCTTTTTCATTCTAAATGATATCCTCAAAAGATTTTTGTAAAATATACTTGACATTATTCTATTGTAAGATTATATTGTATTCATAGACAAGAAAACATAACAAAACTTTTTTCACTTATGGAGGATTAAATAATGAATACAAAAGTATCAGTAGGAATGGCAATTGGACTTATGTGTGGATTGGTAATCGCAGTAATTCTTTTAAAAATTGCCAATAAGGATCACAAGGTTAAAACACAGTATGATGAAAGACAGGAAATGATCAAGGGACGCGGATACAAATACAGCTTCTACACCATGTTATTTATGGAGGTTGTAGTTATGCTTCTGGAAATGTCAGGCATAGAGCTTCCAATCGATAACTATCTAGTACACACTATTGCAGTTCTTATTGGATGTCTGGTTCTTTGCATACACAGCATCTGGAACGGTGTTTACTGGGGACTTAATAACAATCACAAGCGCTACGCCATCATCATTGTTATTGCTGTTGTTCTGAATATCATTCCTCTTGCAGGGGCTATAGCACATGATTCTCTTTCAGGACATGGCATCAACTCAGTTCCGGTTCTAAACGTAATAGTACTTGTCTGGATGGCAATCATCGGAGTTGCTGCACTTGTAAAAAAGTTTGTTGACTCTAGGAATAGCGAGGAAGAGGAATCATGAAGAATCTAAGATTAAAGGCTGCCCGTGCAGGAAAAGACCTATCCCAGGATCAGCTGGCAACTCTCTGCGGTGTATCAAGGCAGACCATTAGTGCCATAGAAAAAGGGGACTACAACCCCACCATCAATCTTTGTATCGCAATCTGTAAAGCATTAGACAAGACCTTGGACGAACTGTTCTGGGAGTAAGCAAACTTGCAAAGATTAGTACAATAAAGAAGCTGTCACACGATAGTGTGGCAGCTTCTTTCTGGCTCGCATCATTAACTCAGTCTCTACGGTTATTCAACATTATAAGTCTTAGGAGCTGGATCACTGCTGAAGCTGCGCTGGCAACGTAAGTCATGGCTGCGGCGCTTAGAACCTTTCTGGTGGGGGTGATCTCCTCTTCGCTAAGAATTCCATACTCTCCAAGCATTGCCAAAGCCCTTCTGCTGGCATTGAACTCTACAGGAAGGGTAATAACCTGAAATGCTACTGCCAGGGAGAATACCCAGATTCCTATAGTGATAAGAGGCGAGTAACTGAAGATCATCCCTGCGATGATTATTGGAATACCGGCCTTTGAACCGATGTTGGCAACTGGTACTATAGCTGTCCTTATCTGAAGAGGAACATATCCTGTGTGGTGCTGAAGAACATGTCCGCACTCGTGGGCTGCTACCCCTATGGCCGCTACAGAAGGTGAGCTGAAAGTCGCATCTGAAAGGTTCACAACCTTGTTCCTTGGATCGTAGTGATCAGTAAGCTGACCGGAAACATGCTGAACTGCCACGTCTGTGATACCGTTTCGTCTTAATATCTCTACTGCTGCCTGAGCCCCTGTAAATCCGCTCATGCTGCGAATCCTGTTATATTTCTTGTAGACGGATGAAACCCTAGCACTTGCTATCATGCAGACAACTGCCATTATGAGAGTAAGTATATACATGGGATCTATTCCGTATCCATATGCAACTCTATCCATACCGTAATACATTTTATTAAACCTCTTTTCCCCAATAGTCTGTATCAGCCCAGCTTATCCCCGGCTGTGATCTTATATCCAAGAAGGAATGACTTTACATCCATTCTCTTTTTGCCCTCAAGCTGAACCTCGGTTATCTTAAGATAACCATTCCCCGTCAGAACAACACAAGAGTCCTTCAGGACCGCTACTACAGATCCAACATTTCCGCTTCTTGGTAGCTCTTTTGCCTTGCTGCCATCCTCAGGTGAAAGAGAATTGATGACTGCCCCAAGGTCCACTTCACCTAAAGTCTTAGCCTTCCAGATCTTAAGCATCTTACCTCCAAGATAAGTATAGGCTGAAGGCCATGGGTTAAGGCCCCGGACCAGATTTCTTATGGTCTCCGCATCCTTGGAAAAATCAATCTTTCCCATATCCTTGGAAAGCTTACCGCACTTGGTGGCCTTTGACTCGTCCTGAGGAATTGGTGTCAGCTCTCCCCTTTCAATCTTGGGAAGGGCCTCCACAATAAGCTCTCCACCAAGATCTGAAAGCTTATCAAAAAGTCCGCCTCCGGTCTCTTCCTCATCTATGGGGATTTCCCTCTGAAGGAGGATATCACCTGTGTCCATACCTGCTGCCATCTGCATGATTGTAACTCCGGTGGTCTTTTTGCCATCGATGATAGACTGCTGGATGGGAGCTGCTCCCCTGTACTCAGGCAGGATCGACGCATGGATATTGACACAGCCAAACCTTGGAATATCAAGGATCTCCTGGGACAGAATCTGGCCAAAAGCAGCAACCACATAGATATCTGCATCTATTCCCTTAAGGTATGCCACATGATCAGCCTCTTTAATCTTAACAGGCTGAAATACCGGAATATTATGTTCCAGTGCACAGGCCTTCACATCAGATACCTGAAGTTCTCCGCTTCTACCCTTCGGCTTGTCAGGCTGGGTTACCACAAGGACAACCTCATGCCCGGCTTCAATTATCTTTTCCAAAGCCACCCTTGCAAAATCAGGGGTTCCCATAAAAACTATCTTCATTATTCCTCCAAAATTATCATGTCATCTTAAAAGCTTTAATTCATGCTCCATCTTACCAAGGTCCTTTAAGAAGTC
>CAMVRW010000064.1 GCA_947169985.1 uncultured Butyrivibrio sp.
CGAACTTTTTTATAAATATGATGTGAAAAGAGGTCTTCGTGACCTCAACGGTAAGGGCGTACTGACAGGCCTTACCAGAATACCTGAGATCATCGCCAAGAAGGTAGTGGACGGCAAGGAAGTCCCTGCTGACGGCGAGATCTATTTCAGAGGCTACGATGTTAAGCAGCTCATCAAGGCTGCGGAGGAAGAGAATAGGTATGCCTTCGAGGAGTGTGCTTATCTTTTGCTTTTTGATAAGCTGCCTAATGGAAAAGAGCTATTTGAGTTCGAGAAGCTCCTTGGCTTTTACAGGTCACTTCCCACAAGCTTTGTGAGGGACGTTATCATGAAGGCTCCTAGCCGTGACATGATGAACACCCTTGCTCGTAGTGTGCTGACTCTTTATTCCTACGATGATCTTGCTGATGATGTGTCTCTGCCAAACGTACTGAGGCAGTCACTTCAGCTTATAAGCATGTTCCCGCTTCTTTCAATTTATGGTTATCAGGCTTACAACCACTATCATGAGGGCAACAGCCTTGTTATCCATCCTCCGAGAGAGGAGCTGTCCACAGCGGAGACTATCCTTTATCTGCTTCGTCCTGACAGCAAGTACACGGAGCTGGAGGCCAAGCTTTTGGACATCTGCCTTGTACTTCACATGGAGCATGGCGGTGGTAACAATTCATCCTTCACAACCCACGTTGTAAGTTCCAGTATGACAGATACCTACTCGGTTATAGCAGCAGCTATCGGTTCCCTTAAAGGACCTCGTCACGGTGGTGCCAACATCAAGGTTGTTCACATGTTTGATGACATTGAGGAGAACGTTAAGGACTGGAAGGATGAGGAAGAGGTTTCTGCGTACCTTGAGAAGATCCTCAACAAGGAGGCCTTTGATAAGCAGGGGCTTATCTATGGTATTGGACATGCCATTTATTCCAAGTCAGACCCAAGAGCTGTTATCCTAAAGAGCTTTGTAGAAAAGCTTGCAGCTGAGAAGGGAAAAGAGGATGAACTTGCTCTCTATGAGCTGGTTGAAAAGCTTGCTCCACAGATCATCAGCGGTGAGAGGACCATGTACAAGGGTGTTTCAGCCAACGTGGACTTCTACTCAGGTTTTGTTTACAGAATGCTTGATCTTCCTGAGGAGTTGTATCCTACAATCTTTGCCATGGCAAGAATAGTAGGCTGGTCTGCCCACAGAATGGAAGAACTTGCCAATAACGGAAAGATCATTCGTCCGGCCTACATGGCAATTGAACCCCGTAAGGACTATGTTCCTATGGACAAGAGATAAATAATTAAACTATAAGCGCTCACTTTTGTGGGCGCTTTTTTTGAACAATAAATCGCTCAATCTAGCGAATAAAATTTATCGTATTTTTATAGATTTTTACCTCCACGAATTGATAAAATAAAAGGTGAAAATGGAGGATTATGCAAAGAATGAATATTCTTGCCTTGGATGAAAACCTAATTGAACAGTATAAGGAATACATACCTGAAGACTTGGCTGAGGATCTTGAGAGAAATTTCTTCCATGGTCTTATTGCTGTAAGCGATGGAGCACCGGTTGGGGGTATTATTTGGGAGGTCAGGAATGTCGTGACTTCCGAAGAAATGGAGAAGGAGAGTTCTATCCACTGGATTAGACTGGAGGATCAGGATGCTGCCAGGTCACTTTTTGAATTCTACAAACTGTCAATTGATATTGATGATGTGGTAAAGAGCGTATATACACTTCCTGCCAGAGACTTCCAGGAGGGAAAGGTGGCTCTTTTAGAGGCTGGATTTACCGTGGATCTTATGGAGGGAGATGTTATAAGGGCTACCCTTTCAGACATTATGGCGCTTCCTATTTTCAAGAAGATCAAACCTCAGGATGATATCAAAACTCTTTATACACTTTCTCGAAGTGGCTTTAATGTGGCCATCAGGCGTTTTGCAGAAAGGGGCAATAAAGGTATCTGCGAGGATCTGGAATACCTTCCAAGGGAGTATTTTGATAACTATGTGTCCTGCTATTGTCAGATGGACGATATGATAAACGGAATCCTTCTTTTCCATGCCAAGCAGCCTGGAGAGCTGCAGATAGTCCTCATGTCGGCTATTGGTGAGGAGTCCCAGAGGATTGTAGCCCAGATGATGAGTTATGCACTAGCATGCGCCAAGCCCCTCTATAAACCTTCTACCCAGATTTGTATAGAGAGACATAACTATATGACGCTGGCTCTTTCAGAAAAATTATTCCCCAGCGGCTTTGGAATTCCAGTTTACACAGGAAGCAGACAGGAAAGGTAAAAAAATATGATGGATTATCAGTATTCACAAAAAAAGAATGAGAACCTCAACGCCAATGAGCAGAAGGAAAAATCAAATGTCTTTTCAGTTATTGATGAGGAAGGTAAGGAGCTGGAAGAGTACAAGATACAAAAGGTTATTGATGTATCTGACCCTGACTATGTCTACAAACTGGATTCTGCCAAGCAGTCTGTTATCGATGGCGAGATCATAAGTGCCAGCAGACTCCTGAATAAAAAGGGCATTTCATCTGTTTCTGAAAAGAGGCGTAAGACCTTCCTAAGGAATCTTGAGGATTCTAAAGCTGCTACCACAATTCTTGGCATCGTTAAGACTGAAGCGGAAGCCCAGAAGGAGCAGGCAGAAGAGACTGATGCCCAGAAAGCTAAAAGGCTTGAGAAGTCTCTTATGGAGATTACCCAGTTAGATCTTAAGGAATTTGCCTACGACAAGACTGAGAATTTTCTTAACCGCAACGGTTTTCTCGAATCCTACAGAAAGCTCCTTGCCATAAAGACTGCGGACAAGGATCTTGATGAACTTTTGGATATCTACGAAAAGAAGGGCAAGGTAATCCCGAAGCCTGAGAATATGACTGATAACGTTATTCAGGACCTTCGTGCCAGGATAGCTGTTTTTCAGGAAATGGAAAAAGACTATTCGGAGATGCTTTCTATCATGGCTTCTCCTTACTATTCGCTGCTTACTGAAAAGGATATGCAAAATGAGCTGGAATCATTGGACACCAAAAAGCTTACTGCTTTGACGGCGGGGAAAACTGTTCCAAAGGCTTTTTCTGATTACATAGATATGCTAAAGGCCAGAAAGATCAGACAGGACTCTTCAGAGGGCGGCAGCTACTACAAAAAGAATGTTTCTACTGAGGCGCTTCTCAATTATTATCGCAAACAGTATACGGTTAATTCTCCCGTGGCAGATCTTAGCAGGGCCCTTAGTAATGTAATGTCTGAGACTAAGTGGTCAGGTGATAGTTCTACCATGAAAGCCATAAAAAAAGGGATAAAAAAGCTATCGACCCTTTACGGTGCAGACAACAAGGAGGAACTTATAAAGCAATATGACTGGCTCACGTTTCTTATGGAAAACTATCTTTCCACAAAAGATACCCAGAAGGGAATGTATGCTGACAGGCACAAGAAGGTTCAGATTTTATTAAATAGCATGAAGCTTCATAGGGAAAAAATGGCTTTTGAGGACCCGGAGTCAGCTCAAAATGCTTTTTCCGATGAGTTCTTTGAAGCGTGGCGTATGCGCAATAAAGATGATGAGCTGAATAATATTACTGCAAAAGTCAATGAGTTGCTCTTTAAAAAGGTCCCTAGAACAGAAGAGGAATTTGAAAGTGACAAGGCAGAGATGGCCAAAAGACTGGATGACGTCATAGCTTACCTAAAGACGAAAAAAAACGGAGCCTGCATCCGGGAAAAGCTCAAGCTTGAACGACTTTCTTACCTGGACAGAATAGACAGGATTGAGAGATATAAAGACAGCTTTTTAAAACGCAGTTTTGAAAAGGAACGCCCGGATAAAAATTTAATGATTTGGGGCAATAATCTCTTGTCAGTAAAAGTAATTGATTCAAAATATATCAGCGAGCATAGCGAGAATAATTATGTGGGTACGGAGGAAGGAGGACTTCAGGAAGAAGGACTCAGATTTTTGGCTGATAAGTTTAATGCACTGGATTGCTTTGTCCTGGGACAAAAGTATGTATTCAAGGACCTGGTTGGACCGGAAGGAGAGGAAGAAGAGGTAAAACAGAATATCTATGTGTATCAGAAGGACCAGGGAAAGATGCTTACAGATGCCATTGCAGAAGCAGACAAACTGGGACTACCTTTGATGTATTCGGATCATGCCCTTGAACAGCTTCAGACTATACAGATGATAGATTTTATTCTTGGGCAGACAGGCAGAAATCAGGACAGTTTTGTTGTCAATTACCAGGTGAAGTGCGTTGAGAATCAAAATTACCTGGTTATTAGTGATGTAAAAGCAAGGAATCATATACAATCTCTGGGAGATGAAAGCTTTGATGAGATAAACAAAGAGAGTGATGGTAACGGGATTCAGACGAGACAGCTTATCAATAGTAAGGGCTTACCAAATCTGGCTGGTTATAACACTAAAGTGGCAGGAAAAATTGTGACGGCCTATTCCAAAACAGTCCTCGAAGCTTTTAGAAGCATGGGGCTTGAGGAAAAGAAATGTCAGCTTTTAAAAGAACGTCTTGAAAAGCTCCAGGATGCACTGAGTAAAGATTCAGAGGAGGGCGGATTTCAATATGAAGTCGATAAAGTTCTGGAGAAAATAAAGAAAGATCCAGGTCTGGCCGGTGATCTAAGGCAATCAATTCGCGAGCAACTGAATAAAAAGTCAGCCCATACCTACATTAATTCAGCCCTTATTCAGGATACAGGTAAATTGGATCTGGAAGAGGTTTCCAAACTTAATCAGGACTTTGATAAAGATCTTAATGCTTCAAAAGTAGTGTATGAGAGAAAGAAGTTCTTTGATGAGAGCCTTGAAAAGAACAGGAAGGGCTTTGCCGGAGAGAATCTTAAAACAGAAACAAAAGAAGTTCTTGATGTTATTGAGCTTTATCAGGAGATCAATATTCCTCCCCAGAGACTGTATATGGGATATAAGGGCTATTGGGATGTCGTACGGAAGCTTGAACCTGCGAAATACCAAAAACTCATGGAGGAAACACGAAGTGAGCTTATTGCTTCCGGAAAAATGACGGAAGATGAAACAAATGTTGAGGAAATGCGTAAGGCTGTAGATGAAAAATTGAGAAAGGATACCTACCTAAGACAGTACGTCATCCATATTAAGGATAGGCGACTTAAGGATGCCATAAAGCGTGTGAATGACAGGATCACTGCCCTTAAGGCCATGGAAAAGAGGGGGAAGTACGAAGAAGAAGAACTTGCTCAGATGGAGGAATACAAAAAAAGGCTGGATCCCGGGAACATGAACGGAGAGCTTGTTGTAGGAAAAGAGGGAGTTCACAAGGAATATAAAGACAGCCAGTTTAGTAATTACTATATATTACGGGAGGAAAAGGAGACAGCTCTTTTCCCGGAGCCGCCATCTTCTATGGATGTTTATCAGGGACAGGTGGGAGACTGCTATTTCCTTGCTGTTTTAGGCTCTGTGGTGGAGGCTGACCCAAGCTTTATCATGAGACATATGAAGGATAATGGCGATAATACCGTTACCTGTAAGTTCTATAAGCCAAATGAACAAGGAGGTTTTGACGACATTTATGTTACTGTAGATAAATCATGTGCACACAAGGAGCAAGACGGAAAGATTATCAACGTGGGTGCATTTGGAAGCTTCTGGGTCCAGATGTATGAGAAGGCCTTTGCTGTTTCCGGCCTGGCACATGTGGGTAGAAAGTATGAGAAAGGAGAATTTGACTGGATCAATGGAGGGCTTGCTACTTATGCTTATTCCTGGATAACAGGAAAGAAGGCAAAAACTGTCTTCGACAATGCTGACATAGGTGATCCGGTATATAGGATTACATCACTGAATAGCAAGTTCAAGAAAAAAGATGAGCTTGGCAGGACTTTCATGTCAGATGAGTTTAAACAGCATGCCAAGAAGGATAAAGAGAAAATGAAAAAGGTCTTAGATGCAGGCGGAATCGTCTCTGCTGAAGCATATATAGAACTGCTTGATTCTGATTCTGTCGGCAATTGCGGTGAAGCAGTAAGACGTGGACTTGTTGGCAGGCATGTATACTCTGTTTTTGGCTTTGAAACTATAGATGGCAAAGACTATGTAAGGATTCGAAACCCCTGGAGTTCCCGTGTGGGTTATAACAAAAACGAGCTTACCGGTAAAGTGGTCATGACTGAGGCAGATAGAAGCAAGCTTCGCGGAACATGCCTTGTGGATTTCGAAACCTTCTATGAGCATATGTCAGGTGTTTTCTACATTGATAAGATGAGTGAACAAAAGGGGTAAATATGAACGAGAACGAATATATCAGTGATGTACTTATACCATCCCTGTTAAAGGCAGCAGAGTGCATTGAAGGGGCAAAGGGTTTTGAAGAATCTGTAGACGCAGCAGGACTTCCGGCTGTTCTTGTACACATGGAAGAAGACAACTACGTAATTTCCTGCATCCCTGCCAGCGACGAGGAAGAGGTTTACCTTTACCGGGTATCTGAACCGATTTTTCAGTCCTGGGAGTTTATAGAGACTGTGCTCCCGGCGGACCTGGAGGTCTTTCCATACCTGATCAGAATCTATAATGTGCTAAGGGGAATAAACGTGGAAAAAATCTCCTTTGAAGGAGAGCAAAGTGGCCTGGATGCGGCAGCAGGCCTTGTGGCTTCCTCAATGGAACAGACAAGGTTAACGAGTCTTAGTGGCATTTTGTCAGAGCTAGGACTGGAGAATGTTTATTCCAGAACACCTGAAGGCAGAAGATGCCTTGTTGCAATGGAAGAGGGGGAAGAAGTTCTTTTCTCCTATATGGCTGTGCTTCCTGATGAAGACATATCCCTGCTATGCATAGAGTGGGATGGAAAAGAGGCGCTTCTTCCGGAAACCGGTGCTCCAAGGGATGAGGAGACCTATAGAAAAGTCCTTGAAAATCTGGAAGCCTTTGAGTGAGATATTAGGTGTGAATATGGCACTTTTGGTGCTATAATGTGTTAGATATATTTTAAAGGAGACTTTTACTATGGACGAAAGAGAAATTCTTAAACTTATTGATCACACACAGCTTCAGCCAAACGCTACATGGGAGGATATCGTTTCCCTTTGCGACGAAGCTGTTAAGTACGGAACAGCAACAGTTTGCATTCCTGCTACATATCTTAAGAGAGTAAATAACAAGTACGGTGACAGCTTGAAGCTCTGCACTGTAATCGGATTCCCTCTTGGTTACAACTGCGCTGAGTCAAAGGTTGTTGAGGCTAAGGAAGCCATCAAGGACGGCGCTTCAGAGATCGATACAGTTGTTAATATCAGTGATGTTAAGAACGGAAGATTTGATGAGGTTAAGAAAGAACTTGAGATGATCCGCGAGGCTTGCGGCGACAAGCTCCTTAAGGTTATCATCGAGACCTGCTACCTTACAGAAGCTGAGAAGATCAAGCTCTGCGAGATCGTTACAGAGGTTAAGGCTGATTACATCAAGACTTCTACCGGTTTTGGAACAGCCGGAGCTACCATCGAGGACATCAAGCTCTTCAAACAGCACATCGGTCCTGATGTTAAGATCAAGGCAGCAGGCGGAATCAGAACCATCGAGGATGCCCTGGCTTATGCTGAGGAAGGTTGCAGCAGAATCGGTTCTTCCAAGGTTGCACCTCTTATCGCTGCAAAGTATAATCTGTAAAGAATTGAAAGGGCTGTCGCCAAGTGTGGCAGCCTTTATTGACGCCTATCTTCCGGAACAGAAGATAATAATTCAGGGCGCCAAATACTTATAAAAGACAAGTTTAAGGAGCATCAAATATGGAACAGGAAAATAAAGTTATAAAGGACAGGCTTTCAGCTCTTCGTGCTGTCATGGCGAAAGAGGGCATTGACTACTACATGATGCCAACCTCTGACTTCCACAACTCTGAGTACTCTGCAGACTTTTTCAAGGTAAGAGAGTACTTCTGCGGATTTGACGGATCTAACGGAACACTGGTTGTGAGCCAGGAAGAAGCCGGAATGTGGACTGACGGAAGATACTTCATTCAGGCTGAGAATCAGATGAAGGGCACAGGAGTTAAGCTATACAAGATGTTAGAGCCCGGAGTACCCACAATCTCTGAGTACCTGAAGGCTAACATGAAGGAAGGACAGACTCTTGGCTTTGACGGAAGAGTTATCTCCACCAGCATCGGCGAGGATCTGGAAAAGAAACTTTCTGCTAAGAAGGTCAGCCTTAAGATTGATAAGGACCTGGCTGAAGAGGTTTGGACAGACAGACCAACGCTTCCATGTCACGATATGTACGTGCTTTCTGATGAGCTTTGCGGAAAGAGTTTTAAGGAAAAGCTTGCTGTAGTCAGGGAGAAGATGAATGAGTATGGAACAACCTTCCACCTTCTTTCAAAGCTTGATGACATAATGTGGCTTACAAACCTTCGAGGAAATGACGTGGAGTGCAATCCTGTAGCTCTTTCTTATGCAGTGATCACAGCAGACGAGTTCCTTCTTTTCGCTCAGCCTGATGAGGTGACAGATGAAGTAAAGAGTTACTGCGACAAGGTAGGAATCACCCTTAAGGATTATCATGAGCTCTTTTCATATATCGAGGGCACTTCCTTTACAGGAGATGTGCTCTTTGATAAGAGAAATACAAATTTCCTGACCTTTAAGACTCTTTCAAAGAAGACCAAAGAGGCAGCAGTATCACTTAAGAATGAAAAGGATCCCACAGAGCTCTTAAAGGCCTGCAAGAACGAGACAGAGCTTAGAAATATCCGAGAGGTATATCTTCGTGATTCTGCAAAGCTCACTGAGTTTATCTATTGGGTCAAGAATAATGTTGGAAAAATTCCAATGACAGAGTATTCAGCAGCCATGAAGCTTGATTCCATGAGAGCTGCGCTGCCTGGCTTCATTGAACTTTCCTTCCCTACCATCAGCGCTTATAAGGCTAATGCAGCCATGGCACACTATGAGGCTACAGAGGATAATTGCAGTGAGATAAAGCCAGAGGGTATGCTCCTTGTGGATTCAGGCGGAACCTACTTGGGCGGAACCACTGATGTTACAAGAACAATTGTTGTGGGACATATTTCCGATGAGATAAAGCGCAACTATACTGCTACAGTAATGGGGATGCTCAGACTTGCTAAGGCTAATTTCCTTGAGGGATGCACGGGCAAGAACGTGGATATCCTGGCTCGTCAGCCCCTCTGGGATCTTGGCATAGATTACCAGCATGGTACCGGCCACGGTATCGGATACGTCCTTAATGTACATGAAGGACCACAGAATATAAGATGGAGATTTACTCCCGGACAGAATGAAGCGCCCCTTATGCCTGGCATGATCGTTTCTGACGAGCCCGGAGTATATATCCAGGATGAGTACGGAATCAGGATCGAGAATATTGTGGAAGTAGTTAAAAGAGGTAACGGAAGGTACGGCCAGTTCCTTGGCTTCGATCACCTGACCTATGTACCAATTGATCTTGAAGCTATCGATACTTCTATCATGGACAGCAGCGACATCAAGGCCCTGAACGACTACCATGCAGAGGTTTACAGAAGGATCAGTCCACTTATCCAGATCACTTATATCCGCGAGTGGCTTAAGGAAGCTACAAGGAGCATCTGATGCAGTAAAAATACATAATTATAAAACATTAAAAGTATCTTAAAAAACGCGCAAAGCCTTGAATTTAAGAGGTATTTGGCTATAATAAAAGTAGAACGAAGAGTTCTCCTGGGATGACCGACAACTCCTGTGTAATTTGAACCTACATTACTTTAAACGGGATTCCTACATTGCCTATTTGAATGTCACGCCTCCGGCCCTGAGCATGCTCAGACCAGCTACGGGAGAGGAAGGCAGGAGATTAGGTTGCGGTAACCCACCTGGCGTCAGCTAGGAGTCAAATAACAGGAAACGGCATTTTGGGACGTTTTGGAAATCTAAGCAGTCATCTCTGGTGGCTGCTTTTCCTTATGATTTTTTAGAG
>CAMVRW010000065.1 GCA_947169985.1 uncultured Butyrivibrio sp.
CCGCTGTATAGGCTACTTATGTAACCTGTACAGCGTTTTTTGCAGCACACGGATAATAATTTTTTAATAATTTAGGTACGTTTGCCATGATATTATGTTATTAGTGGGATTACGTGAAAAAATGTGTGCCGGTCAAATGACCGGGTCAGGAGATGAAAAAAATGATTGTAGCAATGCTTTTTGTGGAATTTATCTTTTACAGTTTTTTAGGATGGGTTTGGGAATCTATATACTGCACGATTATTGAGAAAAAGTGGGCTGACAGGGGATTTTTGTTTGGACCGATCTGCCCCATATATGGTTCCTGTGTCATAGGAGTCACAGTGCTTTTTAGCCTTATCCCGGCATTGACGGATCCCACATTCCCTGTTTGGGGCATCTTCATAATATGCCTGATCGGAAGCGCTATTGCAGAGTTTGCTACCAGCTGGGTTCTGGAAAAGAGATTTAACGCCAGATGGTGGGATTACAGCTCTATGCCACTTAATATTCAGGGCAGGATATGCCTTCCTGTGAGCATCTGCTTTGGCCTTGCAGGAGTAGCGATCGTGAAGTGGCTTTTACCCTTCATGTCCGGATTACATCAGACCATACCGGAGATCATATATGTGATCCTGGGCCTTGTTCTTGCCGGTATCTTCGGCGCAGACTTCGCCCTGACTGAGGCGAGCCTTTCATCCCTGCTTAAGGATGTTGAGAGAATGCATGCTGAGTTTTGTGAGAAATCCCAGGCTAATTATGAGAAAGTCCATGACGAAGTTGTTTCCATTGAGACAAGGGTTAATGAAGGTAAGCAGGCTATGGCTGAGCGCGTCAGCGGAGCAAAAGAGAATCTCTCAAAACTCCACGCTAGTGGTCTTTCCTTCAACGAGAGAAGGATCCTTGGCAGTATCGACAGATTTACTCCCAGTAAAAAACGTACCGATGACCAGAATAATACACGCCTGATGCTTACCAAGGAAATGAAGAGCTTTGCCAGAGAACACAAAGCTAAAAGAAAAGATGCGTAAAAGAATTCTTGCCATAATAACAACCCTGATGCTATCAGCAGCCATAACATGCTGCGGACAAAGTGACACGGCAAAGTTGCCGAAGGGCTTTCAGAAACTGACTTCCAAGGGCGATATTTCTTTTGATTACACTCTGTATAGCCCCGAAGAGGGAAAAGAGCTACCGGTAGTAATTTACTTCCATGGCTTCGGAGAAACCTATTCCGTCATGGACACAAAGGTAGTTACAACCCTGACGGGGGATGAGAGCCAGGCCCTTCATCCATGTTTCGTCCTTTCACCATGCATTGAGGATGATGTGTACCTTGCTCAGACAGACAGGGATAAGCTCTACAGCGCCGTAAAGAACATAGTAGACCAAATGGCCTCTAAGGGCAGCATAGATCCAAATAGAATATATGTCTGTGGCAATTCCTTCGGAGGCCTTGCTACAGTTGAGTTTACTGAAAAGTATGCAAAAGATGTGGCAGCAGCCATTGTCATGTGTCCTGCCCTTAGCTATTCCCAGAATTCCACTAGAAATCTTGGGCTTATGAAGGACGTTCCTACATGGTTTGCACATGCCACAAACGACAACGTGATTCCAGTCACCATAAGCAAATCGGCTGTTGAAACCCTTGAAAGAATGGGAGCTAAGGATGTGCGCCTGACAGAATTAACAGATAAAGAGATGCTTTCTGTTGGGGCTCTGACCGGCTACCATCAGGCAGACTATGCTGTGATGGCCTATCCGGAGTTTGCCGGCTGGCTCTTTAACCAATCAAAATAATCAGAAAATATTAAGCAGGAGGGAAAAACATGTGTGGTGGAGATCTCTATAAGCAGCAACAAAAGAAATCTAATGAAATTCATGTGCCTAAAAGTCTAGACGATATAAACGCTCAGATGCCTGAGGTGTTCCATCTTCAGCCCCCGGACCCTGAAATGATGAAGAGGTCAAAGGAGGCTTCCGTAAAATCAGTCAAAGAGAAAGACTATGTCTCTGAGAAGCTGAAGAAGATGGAGGAGGCTGACGAGGAGAAACAGAATGAAAGAAAGATTCATGGTCAGCTCCTTAATGGTAAGATTCAGGACGCTCTGCAAAATGCCAGACCTGTTCATGCTGTAAGGTTCCTTCCGGGAAGTATGACTCTCACCAGGGAGTATCTGGGTCAGCTACGGGCAGATCTTGGCGATCAGCAGCGCCTTTCCAAAAAGAACAACGTAAAGTCCAGGCTCTACAGGAAGGATCAGAACTCCGTGGCACTGAAAACTGCCCAGGAACAGAGGGAGGCACGTAGCAATCAGCAGATTCAGGCCCTTAAGAACAGGTTCCCTGATTTCGACGAGGAGACTATAAAGAGCCTGACCTATTTTGCTGTGAATGGAAATAGTATTCCGGCAATACTTGATGAGCTGACGGTATATCTTTTTAAGATTAATATCGGTGACTTACATATGGCGGACGATGAGGATATAGTAGCTAATGCTGCAAAGCTGGAGAAGCTTTCCTGTCAGATGAAGGCCTATGATAAGCTCCTTGAAAAGAACCCTAAGTTCCTTGATTCCATTTCCGCGGATGTTAGGAAAAAGATAGAGAAGAAGCTTACCCAGCTTCATACCATCGCCTTCTATTATGATGCCAGGAAGGCCGTTATGACGGACCAGTACTTTATTGATCACTATAATGAGGAACTTAGTCTGGATGTTGACGCGAATTCTCCTGAAGCCCAGAGAAAACTTGCTGAAAAACTGGTCAATACCTATATACTTGGCAGACGCCTTCTTCGTGTAAATGGAGTAGGTGCTATGGATATACTCAGCTATGGCTTCATTTTACCGAAGAATGAGTATGTAACAAAACTCATGTCAAGGGCGAAGAAAAAGTACTGCCAGGATGAGAATACAGGAAAATATGCTGCAAGCTCTCTTAGCGATGCCATCAGGAATCTTCGTGCGTCAGGAAGCATCTGGGGTGACAGCAACGAGATGAAACAGGTTAAGTCAGAAGTAGATGCTGTGGAACGGCTTTTGAACGCAGGTACTAAAGGCAGGCTTTTGGAAGAGGTTAAGATACCTATAATTGACACCCTGGGAAGGCTGGAGAGAACCTGCAACATGTATGTTAAAAAGAAGGTCAAGGACGTCAGAAAAGACACTTCCCGAAGGCATCTTAGTGTCATCAATATTATGGAAGCTGCCAAAATGGCCAGAAAGTTTTGGGAGCCGCTTACCCAGGAAAAATACAACAAGCTGAAACCTGAAGTGGAGAACAAGACAGCAGCTGACCTTATGCGTGACTCCGGCCAGCAGATCGAAAGGAATGCTTTAGAGGAGGAAAAGACAAGGCGACAGGTTGATAGAAAAAGACATGTTGAAGCAGAAAATTATACCCTTTCTCTTCATTCTGAAGGAAGCTCTTTCGACTATGCCTATGATCACCAGGAAATCCTGAAAAAGCTCAGGGATAAGATTCCTGTAAAAGTTCGTGAATTTGAAATTGACAAGAGCACGATCGAGCAGAAATATACTGACCTTATTAGCCAATGTGACAAATATCTTAAGAAAAATCATGATTTTAACAGGATGATCAAGGTAAGGGAGCTTAGACAGACCTATATTACTGAGCTTAACAGGATCCGAGCTCTTGATTATTATGAGATTAATAAGGCTCATGCCCATGAAAGCTGGGAAAAACTCTTGATAGGCGGAGCAGTTTATGTTGAAAAGAAGGGAAAAGGCTACGTGACTGATGATGGCAGGGAGAGAATAACTGTTATCACCAGCCAGACGTCCATAAAAGACAACTCCTTTATTAAAGCTGCAAAGACCCTTGGCTTTGAGAGTGGAATGTTCAAGAATTACGAGGAGGCTCTTGTAAAAAAGGAGGATGGAACATACCAAAAGTCCGTCATATCCACATTAGACGAAGTGAACAAGAAGTGGACAACTTTTGGAGATATCGTCTGGGCTGCTCAGAATTTCAAGAGCAACATGGTATATTCTGACACTGCCCTGAGGCAGCTTTCTTCAATTCAGATTTTGGATGAGCTTCTGGGAATAAGAAACAGATCCCTGAACTCCCTTAAGTATCTGGGAAGGATTGAAATTGTAATTGGAGAGCCAACTCTGATTATTGATGCTGTAAGGATTGAGGCACCTATTTCAGTTTCTTCAAATGCGGAACAGAAGGATGGGGAGAAAGGCTCAATTTATGATGAGAAGGGTAAGCTTAGACTCCCTGCCTACGACAGGACAATGGCTGATAAGATCTTGTCAATGGAGCCGGAAGAGTTTGTTACAAATCTCCAAAGTCAGGGAATAGAGCTGACTGCCCAGGAGAAAGATGGGTTCACTAAACGTTATAACAAGCTGAAAACTGCTCTTTTGCTGGATAAGACAGATGATAACGGCTGGAGAAAAAAGCATGAGGAAGAGGAGAAAAAGGCTGCAGCAAGGATTGTTGCAGCATCCTCAAAACAGATAGAAAAATATGTCTCTGCTGGGGTTAGTCCAGATAACGGAATGTTCGTGAGGGAAAAGAAAAAGATGATTCACTATAATAATCATCCGTATCTTGCCCTTGAAAATCAGTTTGTAAAAAGCTTTGACCAGGCTATGACGACCAAGCAGTATACCGGTTATGCACGAAAGGAAATCCTGACAGAAAATCTTGGAGATGAAAAGGCATTTGCAGACCTTACAAAGAAGGAACTTGGAAGAGAGGCCTATAGGACATATACACTCAGCCTTGGAAATGTAGAAAAGCAGATAAAAGATATAGAAGAATACAAGGCGAAATTTAAGCCTGAATCCGAGAAAAAGAGACTTTCTATAAAGAAGCAGCTTCAGGATGACCTTACGGAAGATCTTAAACTTCAGGGAATGGATAATAAGTATTATGATGCCCTGAAAGCCTTTAAGAGCTATGCTACGATGGATGTCACCGGTCAGGATGCTTATGAGATGGTTGAGTTTGAGAAAAACGGAAAGAAATATGGGAAGCTCAAAAAGACTGAAAAAAAGACCCATGAAGAAGCAACAGCTCTTTTGAATGCAGATAGGCTGCTTAAGGAGCGCCTGGACTTACTTCCCGAGAATGAAGTAAGCAAGGAAAAAGAGGTACTTGAAAAATATATAAAACGTATCGATGAGATCACCAGTGGTAGACTGACTGTTCCGAAACAGGGACCCAATGTAATAACGGTCACAGATGATAAATTTGTAGACCTTGAAAACTCTAAGCTTGATGACTGGGAGAACACCAAAAAGAACTATGAGTGGAAACAGGTGGATGAACCGCTGTTTTCACATGAGCCATGTGTTAATGACGTGGTTCAGGGTACGGTCGGAAATTGCTACATGCTGGCTGCCCTTGGCTCACTGGTAGAAAAGAATCCTTCTTTCATCAGAAATATGATGAAGGAAAACAAAAAAGACAATACGGTTACAGTAAGATTCGTTAATGGAAAGCAAAAGATATATGTAACTGTCTCCAAGACAGTTCCGGCCCAAAAAGGTAATAAAACTGTTTCCAGGTTTGCTGCTGGTGCACTTTGGGTTCAGATGATAGAGAAGGCCTTTGTAGCCTCCGGACTTATAAGTGTCGTAAAGGAGCTGAATTCTGGACTCTCTAATGATGAGAAGATGCTCATTCAAGAGACTGAAGAAAAGGGTATCAAGTCCTATGAGAATATCGATGGAGGCCTGAGTGACAAATTTATGAAGATAATCACCGGTAATACCTGTGATAATGTGGATTTTATCACAAAAAGATCTGATAATGACCTTCAGTATGGTGTTGGCACGTTTATTCAGGGGAATCCTGAATATAATTTCCTTAAT
The DNA here is from genome assembly GCA_947169985.1 of uncultured Butyrivibrio sp. Taxonomy (GTDB): domain Bacteria; phylum Bacillota; class Clostridia; order Lachnospirales; family Lachnospiraceae; genus Butyrivibrio. Next base: position 5,835 of record CAMVRW010000065.1, read on the forward strand.
TTGGCTAAGAAACTTAATGATGAGAACTCACATCAGATCCTTACAGTAGGCTCAAGACATGACTTTGAGCTGGAAGAGGGAGTTGGCCTTAACGGCGAAAAGATGATGCGCGGAATTGCTTCCAAACACGCCTATACTGTCCTTGGTTATGATACGGTAGGTGGAGTGCCTATGATATTACTTCGTAATCCCTGGGGTTATGGAACTGTTGAAGCTAAGATCAACAAGGTTACCGGAGCTATAAGTATAAGGAAATCCAGTGCAGAATACGCTACCGGAGCGTTTATGATACCACTGGATACATTCTTCTTTATGTTTGATCACTACTCGGTCATGAGTGTGAAATCTTTTATGAATGAAGAGAAAGGAAGACTTAATCCTAAAAAGAAAAGTGGAAACTAATTAGACACCAATGTTTTTCTGTGATATATTCATTGCCATGTTTGCGGAAACTGAAGATCTGCTTGGGGTAGATCGGAATGCATGGTAGCGCGGAGGAGAAAACAATGGCAATAAGAATAGTCACAGATTCAGCCAGCGATATTTCGCAGGTAAAGGCAAAGGAGTGGGGGATTCAGGTCCTGCCACTTAAAGTGAGATTTGGGGATGAGGAATTTCTTGATGGCGTAACACTGAGCCCGCAGGAATTCTATAAGAAACTGGTGGAGACTGATGAAATCCCGAAGACAAGTCAGATCACACCCTACGATTATTCACAGGTGTTCAAGGAAGCAGAGGATGCGGGGGATGATCTTATCTGCTTTACCCTGTCATCAGGTGTATCCGGATCATATCAGAGTGCATGCATGGCTGCATCTGACTTCTCTGACAGGATTCATGTTATTGATACCAGGCAGTTCTGCATCTCTCAGCTCATAATAGTTCAGCGAGCTGTTCAGCTAAGAGATCAGGGCCTTTCAGCAAAAGAAATAGTTGACACCGTTACGGAGGACATGAAAAAGGCCCATGTTATTGCTGCTTTTGCAACTCTTGAATTCTTGAAGCTTGGCGGAAGGATTTCTTCGGCAGCAGCTTTTGCTGGTAATCTTCTTATGATCAAGCCTGTTCTTACCATAGAGGATGGAGTGGTAAAGATCCTTGGAAAGGCCAGAGGGTCCAAAAACAGCCATAACATGCTGATGGAGTTTGTAAAGAACAAGGGAGGGATTGATTACACAAAACCTGCCTGCCTTGGCTACACTGGATTTACTGATGAGATAATCAAAAAGTACGTAGAGGATTCAAAGGTGCTTTACGAGGGACATGAGGATATGATCCAGTATGCTTCTGTTGGTGCCACTATCGGAACCTACGCTGGCCCCGGGGCTATTGCTCTTGCTTTCTTCGAAAAATAAAAACCGGAAGAGAGGATTCTCAGAGAGGATTTCCTTAAGAACTCATTCTTCCGGCAGTAAGATATCCCTGATATCATCAAAGGGGATTTTGGTATTTACTATCTGGAGTATCCTGGAGGTTTCATCTATCCGGGCCACGAGTCCTGTGATCTTCAGGTACTCACCCTTATCATAATAGATGGCTGTCACCATCATTCCCTTTTTAACTTTATGCATTTTAAGATCCAGCTCATGGAGACTTTCTTCAGAGAGCTGGATTTTTTCTACTGTTATCTTTTCTTTTGCCCTTAGGGCTTCATCAAGACCTTTTACTGCCTGGAATGGCAGGAACTGGGCGGCCCTTTTGTCCATAGGCATTTTCTGTCTTGCCATTACGCCTTGTGACCTCCAATCTGATTGTTGCGCTCTCTTGTGGTGGCGCCTTCCTCAAAATTCAGACCCTTTAAAATGGCATTCTTCCCAAACCTGTTCTTGATCTCAAGGACAGCCTTCTGAACCTTCCTGTCACGTTCCAGATTCTCTGCAGGCATAAAGAAGGAGTACTGCATAAATTCCTCAGGAACAACCCCGTTAGCTACAACGTACATTCGCCTTACATCATAGGCGGGATTTACCACCTGCTCATAGAGGCGGGCAATGGCAGGAATCAGTATGCTGCCGGCATTGGTTTCGGTGTCCAGGGAAAAAGTGCCCTTGGTGCCAGATAAAGGGGCGCTTTTGGCATATCCCACGGTAAGAGTAAAGGACTTGGCCACCAGCCCCTTGTCCACCATGTCAAGACACATGACGTCCATCATCTCTTTAGCAATCACCAGTCCTTTTTCAAAGCTGTAGTCAGACATAAGGACCTGGCCCTGGGTCAGGGAGTGGGACATGGAGGTGTAGTTTCGGATGTCCTTTATGGTAACAGGTTCTCTACCCCAGGCGTGGTCTATGAGGAGTTCTGCATTTACGCCAAAGAGTTTGTACATCAGGTTTTCATCTGCGTGGGCTATATCCCTCATGGTCATGATGCCATAGGTGGCAAGCCGGTTTGAGATGCCCCGGCCTATGCGCCAGAAATCTGTCAGAGGTCTGTGATCCCAGAGAGTTGTGGTAAAGCTCTTTTCATCCAGTTCACCGATGAAATCAGGGGAGTGCTTGGCAGTGATATCCAGAGCCACCTTGGTGAGGAAGAGATTGGAGCCTATTCCACAGGTGGCACGAAGACCCAGGTTTTCGAAGATGTCGTCCAGGATTCGCTGACCCAGTTCTCTGGCAGTCATATGGTATAAGGACAGATATTCCGTAACGTCCATGAAGGCTTCGTCCACCGAGTAGACGTGGATGTCGTCCTTGGAGATGTATTTGAGGTAGATGGCATAAACCTGGGCGGAGTACTCCAGGTACAGATGCATCCTTGGAGGAGCCATGATGTATTCAATGTGCTTAGGAATCTCGAAGACCCTACACCTTCCGGGAATTCCAAGGGCCTTTAAAGCCGGTGAAACTGCAAGACAAATAGTCTTGTCGCTGCGCTCGGGGTCAGCAACAACAAGCTTGGTAGTCATCACATCAAGTCCCCTTTCCACGCATTCTACAGAGGCGTAGAAGGACTTTAAGTCTATGCAGATGTACACTCTTTCACTTTTGGGAAGGGAAAATTTTTCAGAGCCTTTTATCGTCGATTTTTGTTTATCATTACTGCTCATCACTCTCAAAATCCTCCTCGGAAAAATATCTTTGCTTTGCACATCTCGGGCACCCAGATCCATTACGGCTGCGGGCAAGTATCGTTGCCCGCCATGAATGGCCTTGTGGGCACTTCCACCAAACTTTAAATCCCGATGCCCTTGTGAACATCTGTGGTGTCTTTCCCCTGTTTTTTTCGTAGTTCCACTCGGCAGCTATCTCCGGCATAAGTGTTGTCAAATCTGTTTTGCCGGGTATTGGCCGCTTTCCCGAACAAAAAGGGCATCCTTTACCGTAAGAACGATCAGATACTGTAGCTTTCCATTCATGCCCTTTTTGACAGAGCCACCAAACTTTTCTGTTGGTATAAGGCATTACCTGAGAAGGCTGCAGGCCATTGTTTTTATCAGTGTTCCACTCTCTTGCCAGCACAGGATTGACTGTTTCCAGGTCGTTGGTGCCTGGAATGGCATATCGGCCGTAACAATAAGGACACCCGCAGTTATCTTTTCCCGTCCTGGCACTCACAACCGACTGCCATTCATGGCCTTCCTTGCAGCGCCACCAGACCCTTCTCCCAGACGAAATCGTGCAATCAGAGGGTCTGAAGTTTTTGTTTTTGGATGGATGCCATTCGGCAGCCAGATCAGGCCGTAGCGTTGCAAGATCATTCTCCCCGGGCAGTGTACGTTGACCGGCACAGATTGGACAGCCCGCCCTCAAGTTTGTCCTGCTGATAATAGGTGCCTGCCAGCTGTGCCCTTTCTTGCACAGCCACCAGACTTTCTTTCCGGATTTGGCACATATTTCCGTTGGAGTAATTCCTTCGTTTTTGCCGGCATCGAATTCGCGGGATATCTCTGGGAACAAAGTCTGAAGATCTGTTTCCCCGGGTATCACGATGTTTCCAGAGCAGTAAGGACAGCCTGTGCTGCGGCTTGTTCTGTGATAGACCATTGTTTGCCACTCATGTCCCTCGCCGCAAACCCACCAGACCTTTTTGTTGCTTGCTGGCTTGCAGTCACTTGGCTTGAGATCCCCGTTTTTTTCATAGTTCCATTCTTTGACGAGATCCGGGTATAGTGTTGCCAGATCGTTTTCGCCT
>CAMVRW010000066.1 GCA_947169985.1 uncultured Butyrivibrio sp.
GTCCTTGAGACCTCCGCCGGGGGAACAATTGTGGGAGAGACCCATGGGATCAACTTCGAGCATGAGAATATCATGCAGGAGTTTGTTACACAGTATGACAGGCTCAGCTCCGTGGATGTTTACGTTACAAAGGTGGAGCAGGGACGTTACCTTTCCTGTCTTCTCTATGATGAGAACGGAGTGAACACATTCAGGGTCTTTGTAGACACAGAAGGCTTGGAGATTCCGGGATATGTGAGCATACCCATGGAAGTCAACGTAGAAGTAGGAAAGCATTATGCCCTTAAGTTCCAAAGCTGCAGATCCAAGTACTATCTGGCCTTAGAGGATGTGCCTGCAGATTCAGCTTATGTGGGTAGTCTTACAGACGAGTATGAACCTGTTGAGGGAAGACATATAGCTGCAAGGTACAACTACAGACTTCCGCTTTCCAAGCGCTGGTCTCTTCTGATCATGGGTATAATTGCAGCAGTTGCAGCGCTCATCTGCTTTGTGACAGATCTGTATTACAAGAAGAACCCGGATAAGAATGACCTTGTGACAGTCTGGAAGGCTGTAAAGCATGCAGCTAATCCATTGGCAGTGCTTGTTTTTGGAAGCCTCATGATAATGGTATTCCCCCTTCGGATCTTTGATTCAAGGCCTGTAGACATCATTTTCTATGAGCTGGGACTTATAATAACGGCAGCTATTGTGTTCTATGCAATCAACCACAAGCCTGTTAAGCACCAGGTGGGCATTTCCTTCTGGCAGAGCCTTAAGAACGAGGACAGACTTCAGTACATCCTTATCATGTTCTCCATGGCTATGGCTCTTTGGTATGCCTGCTGTTACATGAATGATCTTTACGACATTTATCACGATATATCTCTGAGACATATGGCAATATGGCTCCTTATCAGCATGCTTCTGACCTTCTCATTAAAAGAAGCGCTTACCATCTATAACCTTATCTGGGTGGTTGCAGGAAGCATCTACGGAGTTCATTACTACGCAGTAAATCAGATGCCTGACACGGAAAAGGAATATGACCTTCACAACCTGATCCTTAAGTGTGGCATCATAATTGTAATCCTGGCAGGTATTCTTGCCATGAATTTCATAAGGATACTGGTGCTCTCCATAAGGGACAGGAGATTCCACACTCATCATGGGGAAAAGAAATGCATCCGTCCTACAGTCTTTGGCGTTGTGCTCCTTGTTTTCTTCGCGGCTATGATCGCCATGAGAAATACCAGGGTGTGGGTTATCTATATGGTACTCACCTTTGTCTGCTTCTTTATCAGGATTGCTGTCTGGGGTAAGAATAAGGATTATTACAAGATCCTTTCCGGCGGACTTATGATGAACTTCGCTATTTCTCTGGTCTACAGCTGGGCTCACAGATACTTTGCCGGTTATACCAGCGGAAGATTTGCTTTCATATTCCATACTGTTACCGTTACTGCAGAGTACCTTACCTTCATGGGAGCTGTGGCAACAGTAATGCTTGTGGCTAAGATTGTGGCACTTCCCAAGGGAACAAATTTAAAGGGAGTTTTCATTTCCGCATGGAAGGAGATGACTCTTTTCGGATTCATCATGTCCTATGCTATCTTCACCGTATCAAGGACAGCTTATCTTGCAATTGTTGTAAGTACTCTCCTGGTGATACTTGTGGTAATATCCTGCCACAGAAAGCAGTTTTTCAGGATAATTGCAGTATTTATGATATCTCTTTTGGTGTGCTTCCCTGCAGCCTTCACTCTTCAGAGGATCTTCCCTGCTATGTCAGCAGATCCGGTATTCTATCCTATTGATGATGCTGATGAGTTTGTAAGAGGCGGGGCAGACTGGGACAGCACTAACTTTATGTGCGTAGAGAGATTTGTGAATCTCTTTGAAAATAAGATTCTGGGGGCTGATGTGGGAGAGTACGAGTATCCTATCGACGCCAACAACTATGACAGGGAAAGCGGAGAACCGCTCTTTGATTACTATGGAAGACCATACGATGAGAGTCCTGACAACCCGGCAAATCAGGAACAGGGACGACTTGATGTTGTGCCTCTTGAGGGACTTCTTGTGGCAAACGGCTTTACCAGAGCCGAGTATGTAATGCTGATGGATGAGCTTGTGGGATATGTAGATACCTCAAACGCTCTTGATGTTATATCCAACGGAAGGATCACCATTTTCAGGTCCTACTTCAAGAACCTGAACCTTAATGGACACGATGAGATGGGAGCAGAGCTTCCAAATGGTGAGATTGCCCTTCATGCTCACAATACTTATATCCAGGTGGCATACGACAACGGAATTCCTGTTGGGATCCTGTTTGTTGTAATGATGCTGACAGCTCTTTTCAGCGGAATATATTATTACAGGAAGAATCGACAGAACGAGCCTCTTTCACTGATTACCAGTGCGGTAGTCATTGGATTTATGGTGGCAGGAATATCTGAGTGGGTGTTCCAGTACTGTAACCCTATGACTGTGGCTCTTATGCTGGCACTTGCTCCTATTACCTTCAAGGTTAAAGAGAAATGAATAAGATAAAAGAACCTTTTAACTATCAAAAACTTTATAGAAGGATCGGGCTTATCATCTACGACATCATCAGTATAATCATGGCAAGCTATGTGGCCATCCTTATGAGATATGAGTTCAGTCTGGATGAGATACCGGAGCACTTTATGAACCCGGTAAACACCTTCCTTCCCATCAATATCATAATCACTATTGTGATATTCTACCTGTTTAAGCTCTATGACAGTCTGTGGGCCTACGCAGGTGAGAGGGAGATGCAGAACCTGGTCATGGCCTGTGTTATTTCGGGTGTGATCAATGCCATCGGACTTCAGTTTTTTAAGTCTGATCTGCAGCCGGTTCCTCAGAGTTACTACTTCCTGTACACCTTCCTTCTTATAACGGCCATATTTGTCAGCAGATTCTCCTACAGATTCTTCAGAAGCCGTAAGAATCAGGCGGAGAACAGGAATAACAGCAAGGCCGTCATGGTGATCGGCGCCGGAGAAGCAGCCAACATCATCATTAAGGATATTATCACCAGTAACTACTCAACCATGTCTGTTAAGTGCATCATTGATGATGACCCCAACAAATGGGGAAGATATATCCAGGGCATCAGGGTTGTAGGTGGAAGAGAGAGGATTGAGGAGTGTGCAGACCTCTATGACATCGATGAGATCATAGTGGCTATGCCTTCTATTTCCAGGTCAGAGCTTAAAAAGATACTTGAAATCTGTAAGAACACTAACTGTAAGCTTCGTTCACTGCCTGGAATGTATCAGCTGGTAAGCGGAGAAGTAAACGTATCAAGACTTCGTGATGTAGAGGTTGAGGACCTTCTTGGAAGGGATCCGATCTCAGTAGATATTGATTCCATTGCAGGCTATGTAAAGGATAAGTCAGTATTGGTAACAGGAGGCGGCGGATCCATCGGTTCTGAGCTTTGCAGACAGATAGCAGGCCACAACCCCAAGCGCCTCATTATCGTAGATATTTATGAGAACAACGCCTACGAGATCCAGCAGGAGCTTAAGTACAAGTATCCTGAGATGGAGCTGGTGGTGCTTATTGCATCGGTTCGTAACACCTTAAGGATCAACAACATCTTTAAGGAGTACAAGCCTGATATTGTATATCACGCAGCAGCCCACAAGCATGTACCTCTTATGGAGGACAGCCCAACAGAGGCCATCAAGAACAACGTATTTGGAACCTTCAAGACTGCCATGGCAGCAGCTAACTACGGAACCCAGAAGTTCGTTCTCATCTCCACAGATAAGGCTGTAAACCCTACCAACATCATGGGTGCCAGCAAGAGAATCTGTGAGATGATCGTCCAGACCTTCAACAAACACTACGACACTGAGTTTGTGGCAGTAAGATTTGGAAATGTTCTGGGCTCTAACGGCTCAGTAATACCTCTTTTCAAAAAGCAGATAGCAGCCGGAGGACCGGTAACCGTAACTGACCCTAACATCATCAGATATTTCATGACCATATCCGAGGCAGTTTCCCTGGTGCTTCAGGCTGGAGCCTTTGCAAAGGGCGGCGAGATCTTCGTCCTTGATATGGGTGAGCCTGTTAAGATCCTGGATCTTGCAGAGAACCTGATTAAGCTCTCTGGCTACAAGGTTGGCGAGGATATCAAGATCGAATTCACAGGTCTTCGTCCCGGAGAGAAGCTCTACGAAGAGATGCTCATGGACGAGGAGGGACTTCAGGATACAGCCAACAGGATGATACACATTGGAAAGCCTATCGAGATGGACGAGATGAGATTCTTCTCGCAGCTTGAGAAGCTCAATACAGCAGCAAAAGAGGAGTCTCCTCAGATCAGGGATATTGTTAAGGAGATAGTTGAGACCTATCATCCTGATGTTCACAAGTACACCATGACAAGGGAGAGAAAGGCTGCACTTGCCAAAGCGTCAGAAAGGATCAATGATGGAAATTAAACCTTTTGAGAAAAAGTTATATCTTTCTTCACCCACAACCCATGGTGAGGAGCTGAAATTCATACAGGAAGCCTTTGACACCAACTGGCTTTCAACCGTTGGAGCAAATATCAACGAATCAGAGAAACTGATCTGCGAGAAGATTGGCTGCAAAAATGCCGTTGGTCTTTCTTCAGGAACTGCAGCTCTCCATCTTGCTATCAGACTGGCAGCTGAAAAGATCTATGGTCAGCCAAAGGTAGGTCACGGAGCTTTAGAGGGCAAGAAGGTATTCTGCTCTGACATGACCTTCGATGCTACGGTAAATCCTGTGGCTTATGAGGGCGGTGAAGCTGTATTTATTGACACTGAGTATGACACCTGGAACATGTCTCCAAAGGCTTTGGAGAAGGCCTTCGAGATCTATCCTGAAGTTAAGCTGGTGGTTGTAGCTCATCTTTACGGAACTCCGGGCAAGGTAAAAGAGATAAGACAGGTGTGCGATAAGTATGGCGCCCTTATAGTTGAAGATGCGGCTGAATCCCTTGGAGCGACCTACCAGGGCAAGCAGACCGGATTATTTGGAGATGTAAGCATTATCTCTTTTAACGGAAACAAGATCATTACAGGTTCTTCAGGCGGAATGCTTCTTACAGACAGTGATGAGGATGCCAACAAGATCAGAAAGTGGTCCACCCAGTCAAGAGAGGATGCACCCTGGTATCAGCATGAAGAGCTTGGCTATAACTACCGCATGAGCAATATCATTGCCGGAATGGTAAGGGGTCAAATCCCTCATCTGGAAGAGCATATTGCCCAGAAGAAAGCCATTTATTACAGATACAAGGAAGGCTTCAAGGATCTTCCTGTTACCATGAATCCTTTTGATGAGAAAAATAGTGAGCCTAACTTCTGGCTGTCCTGTCTTCTTATCAACAGGGAAGCTATGTGCAAGCAGGTTCGCGGCGAGAAGGATGTTCTTTATGCGACAGAGCCTGGAAAGAGCTGCCCTACTGAGATACTTGATACAATCGTTAAATACAATGCGGAGGGAAGGCCTATCTGGAAGCCTATGCACATGCAGCCAATCTACCGAATGCACGGCTTTGTTACCGAGAGCGGCTTGGGAAGAGCAAGAAGCAACGCCTACATCAACGAGGGAGCAATCCTTGATGTTGGTATGGATATCTTTGAAAGAGGCCTTTGCCTTCCAAGTGATAACAAGATGACACCTGATCAGCAGGATGTGATCATAGAGATAGTAAAGAGGTGTTTTGCGTAAAACGCTATGAGCAGAGCACTTGTTGAGGTGGCATGTATAAACATTTTTTTAAACGCTTATTTGACATAATACTGTCCTTGCTGGTCCTGATCCTTTTTAGCTGGCTTTACATAATCCTGGCAATTTTGGTCAGGGTGAAGCTTGGAAGTCCGGTGCTTTTTACCCAGGATAGACCAGGGAAGGATGAAAAGATATTTAAGCTCTACAAGTTCAGATCCATGACTGATGCAAAGGACAAAGACGGGAACTTATTACCTGATGAAGACAGGCTCCCGGCCTTTGGAAAGAAGCTTCGTTCTACCAGTCTTGATGAACTTCCGGAGTTTTTCAACATCCTTAAGGGAGATATGAGCTTTGTGGGACCAAGGCCTCTTCTGGTGAAGTATCTTCCCCTTTACAACGAGGAGCAGAGGCACCGCCACGATGTCCGTCCGGGACTTACTGGCTGGGCTCAGGTTAACGGACGAAACCTTCTTAGCTGGGAGGATAAGTTTGAAAAGGATGTGTATTACGCCAGAAACGTTTCCTTTTTATTTGACCTGAAGATCATTTTTAAAACCGTGGCTGTGGTATTTAGTCACAGTGGTATCAGCAGCGAAACAGATGCCACAATGGAGGCTTTCACGGGCACAAAACCTAAGGAATAACGAGAGGATTTTCGATGAATATTCTATTTTGCAGCGTAGGAAGAAGATGCGAGCTGTTAAAGGATTTTAGAAATACACTGGGAGATAAGGTGAAGCTCGTTGTAACAGACAACAGTCACTTTGCTCCTGCTCTTGCATTTGCAGATGTGAGCTATCAGGTTCCGCTGATCACTCATAAGGATTACATTCCAACAGTGCTTGAGATATGCAAGAATGAGAAAATTGATGCTGTAACAACACTCATAGATCCTGAGATAGCGATCCTTGCTGAGCACAGAGCTGAGTTTGAGGAGATCGGTGTGGAGGTTCTTGCACCATATATCGAGACTGCAAGACTTTGCTTTGACAAATATGAGATGTACAGATACCTGACCGAGAAGGGGGTTAATACTGTCCGTACTTTCGGTAACATCTCTGATTTCAAGGCAGCCTTCAATGCGGGCGAAATTTCTTTTCCTGTATTCGTTAAGCCAAGGACAGGAAGCGGAAGTGTTGGGGCAAGAAGGGTTGAGACCTTAGAGCTCTTAGAGGAGCTTATGGCAAGGGATGAATCCCTTATTGTTCAGGAACTCATGACAGGAAAAGACATGGATGCAGATATCTATGTTGATACAGTAAGCCATGAGCCTGTTGCTGTATTCTCAAAGAAGAAGATCTCCACCACCATCGGCGGAGCTAATAAGACAATATCCTTCAAGGACCAGGCGCTGTTTGATTTCGTGACAGATGCACTTAAGGTCTTTGAGTTTAACGGACCTCTTGATATGGATCTCTTTTTCCAGGATGGAAAGTACTATCTGTCTGAGATCAATCCAAGGTTTGGCGGCGCATATCTTCATGCCTACGGAGCAGGCGTTGACTTCATTAAGTTCATTTACAACAACGTGGTGAACAAGGAGGCCAATAAGCCTTGCATCGGCGAATATGACGAGGATGTGGTAATGATGATGTATGACAGCGTTGTCATTGACAGACTCTCACATCTTAAGGAACGCACGAAGGAGATCTGATCATGCGTATACTGATCCTTGCTAATTACGCAAACGGAATCTGGCTCTATAGAAAAGAGCTGGTACGGTCCTTTATAGATGATGGACATGAGGTCTTCATTTCCGTTCCACCGGATGAGAACTGCCAAAAGCTTACAAAGCTTGGTTTTAACGTTATTGAGACGGAGCTGGACAGACATGGGATGAATCCCGTTAAGGATCTGGGGCTTTTGAAGAATTACCTGGAGCTCATTAAGAAATACAGACCGGGAGTGGTTCTGACCTATACCATCAAGCCCAATATTTACGGGGCAACAGCAGCAAGGCTGAAGAGAGTGCCCTACATCTGTAATATCACAGGTCTTGGGAAGGCTATCCAGGGTGGAGGGATGCTTAGTAAAGTCCTCTGTCAGATGTATAAGTTTTCCATGGGAAAGGCCGTTAAAGTCTTTTTCCAGAATGAAGGCAACATGAAGATCCTTCAGGAGAGAGGCATTGCAAAGAAGAATGCAGCTCTTTTGCCTGGGTCAGGGGTTAATACCACAGAGCATCCTCTTCGGGAGTATCCTGATGAGAGCGAGGGTATCAGAATCCTGGCAGTCCTTAGAATGATGAGGGACAAGGGCGTTGGAGAGTACCTGGAGGCGGCAGAAAAGCTTTCTACAAAGCTTCCGAATCTCAAGTTCGAACTGGTTGGAGAGTATGAGGAGGATGAGAGGCAGATTTACGAGCCAATGATCCAAGGGCTTGTGGATAAGGGCATCCTTAAGTACTATGGCCATATCGACAACGTGGAAGAGGTGATGTCGAAGAGTCACATAATCTGTCACCCTTCCTATCACGAGGGAATGTCAAATGTGCTCTTGGAGGCAGCAGCCTGCGGAAGACCGATCCTTACCAGCAATATCCCCGGCTGCAAAGAAGCGGTGATTGAGGGGAAGAACGGATACTTGTTTAAGTCAGAAAGTGCTCCGGCACTTATAGAGTCCATCGAGAAGATTGCAGCTCTTTCCGCCCAGGAGAGAAAAGACATGGGCCTTGAGGGCAGGAAATTTATAGTTGGAAAGTTCGACAGGAACATCATAATAGACAGGTACAGGCAGGAACTTGCCAAATTAGGGTAAGAGTTTGACAGTTGTAGTATAATGTTAGAGGATTCAAAGCGAATTTTGGAGGAAATACAATGGATTTATATGAGAAGCTCCTTGCAGGAGAAGAAAAGCTTTCACTTGTAGGACTTGGCTACGTTGGTATGCCAATAGCAGTTGCTTATGCCAAGAAGATCAAAGTTGTTGGATACGACTTCAATGCTGAGAAGGTTGAGCTTTACAAGAGAGGAATCGATCCCACAAGAGAGGTTGGAGATCAGGCCATAAAAGAGACATCAGTTGAATTTACAGCTGATCCTGAGAAGCTCCGTGAGTGCAAGTTCCACGTTGTGGCAGTTCCTACACCTGTTAATGACGACCACACACCGGATCTTTCACCGGTTGAGGGCGCTAGCCATACACTTGGAAAATACCTTACAAAGGGAAGTATCGTTGTTTATGAGTCAACAGTATATCCCGGAGTTACAGAGGACATCTGCGTGCCTATCCTTGAGCAGGAGTCAGGCCTTAAGTGCGGTGTTGATTTCAAGATCGGATACTCACCTGAGAGAATAAATCCCGGTGATAAGGTTCACAGACTTGATACCATTACAAAGATTGTTTCCGGTATGGATGAGGAGACTTTGGATACAGTAGCTAAGGTGTACAGCCTTGTTGCTCTTGCAGGTGTTTATAAGGCACAGTCCATCAAGGTTGCTGAGGCAGCTAAGGTTATTGAGAACTCACAGCGTGATATCAATATCGCCTTCATGAACGAGCTGTCCATGATCTTCCACAAGATGAATATCGATACAAAGAGTGTTTTAGAGGCAGCAGGAACAAAGTGGAACTTCCTTAAGTTCTTCCCAGGCCTGGTTGGTGGACACTGCATCGGTGTTGATCCATATTACCTTACCTACAAGGCTGAGGAGCTGGGATATCACTCACAGATCATCCTTTCAGGAAGACGTATCAACGATGATATGGGTAAGTATATTGCAGAGAGCTGCGTAAAGAATCTTATTTCAGCAGACATCCCAGTTAAGAATGCAAAGGTTGCGATCCTTGGATTTACCTTCAAGGAGAATTGCCCTGATACAAGAAATACAAAGGTAATCGATATTTACAATGAGCTTGGGGAGTACGGCATTAAGCCTGTAGTTGTTGATCCTCAGGCAGATTCAGACGAGGCAAAGAGACTTTACGGTATCGAGTTTGATTCCATGGATGCAGTAAAGGATATGGACGCAGTTATTGTTGCTGTTTCCCATGAGGACTTCAAGGCTTACAAGGCAGATGATATCAGAAAATTCTTCAATCCTGCCCACAAGACAAAGGTATTCCTTGATATCAAGGGTCTTTATGATATGAACGAGTTTAAGGCTCCTGAGTTCGATTATTGGCGACTATAAGGATTCAAAGTCATGGAAATTTCATGCTTGCATGATAATTTACATGACCTTGAAGAC
>CAMVRW010000067.1 GCA_947169985.1 uncultured Butyrivibrio sp.
TTATGTATACTTTACTTTAGTGCTTTAAAGCGCAGCAATACAGGTAGGAGGTTACAAAATGAACGACAACAATGCTAAGCAGCTCATGCTGGGCAATAAGGCTGTTGCCCGCGGTCTCTACGAAGCCGGAGTCTGCTTTATTTCCAGTTATCCCGGAACCCCAAGTACTGAGGTTACTGAGGAAGCTGCTAAATATGATGAGATCTACTGCGAGTGGGCTCCCAATGAGAAGGTAGCCATGGAGTCAGCCTTTGGCGCATCCCTTGCAGGTCGCAGAAGCTTCTGTGCACAGAAGCACGTTGGTCTTAACGTGGCTGCAGATCCCCTTTACACAATGTCTTACACCGGTGTCAATGCCGGAATGGTTATAGTTGTAGCTGATGATGCAGGAATGCATTCATCCCAGAACGAGCAGGATTCAAGGCATCACGCCATTGCTGCCAAGGTTCCAATGCTTGAGCCCTCAGACTCTGCAGAGGCCCTTGAGTTCACCAAGCTCGCCTACGAAATATCTGAAAAGTATGACACTCCTGTACTCCTTAAGATGTGCACAAGAGTTGCTCATTCCCAGTCACTGGTTGAAACTGGCGAGCGTCAGGTTCCTGATTTCCCATATGAGAAGAATATTGGCAAGTACGTAATGATGCCCGGTAACGCCAAGAAGCGCCACCCCGTGGTTGAAGAGCGCACCAGAAAGCGCATTGAGTTTGCTGAGACCAGCACTGTTAACCGCTTAGAGATGGGCGACACCAAGGTTGGTATCATCACCGGTTCCACGTCTTATCAGTATGTTAAAGAAGTTTTTGGTGACAGCGTATCTGTCCTTAAGCTTGGCATGACCAATCCTCTTCCTGAGAAGCTCATTAAGGACTTTGCTTCAAAAGTTGAGAAGCTCTTTGTAGTTGAGGAGCTTGATCCTATCATCGAGAATCACGTAAAAGCTCTTGGTCTTGAAGTCACAGGAAAAGAGCTTTTGCCTGTATGTGACGAGTTCTCCCAGAATCTCATTGCAAAGCTCTTTGGAAAAGAGACTTCAGACTCCTTTGAACTTGATGAGACAATTCCAAACAGACCTCCTGTAATGTGCGCAGGCTGCCCTCACAGAGGACTGTTCTACACTCTTAAAAAGAATAACTGCACAGTTCTCGGCGATATCGGTTGCTACACACTTGGAGCCGTTCCTCCTCTTGGAGCAATCGAGATGACTCTTTGCATGGGTGCTTCCATTGGCGCTGTTCACGGCTTTAACAAGGTTCGTGGCAAGGAGAGCGAGAACAAGACTGTTGCTGTAATCGGCGATTCAACCTTCATGCACTCAGGTATGACAGGTCTTGCAAACGTTGCTTACAACCAGTCAAACTCAACCATCGTTATCGTAGATAACTCTATCACCGGAATGACAGGTCATCAGCAGAACCCTACAACAGGCTACAACATAAAGGGTGACCCTGCTGGAAAGATCGACCTGGAAGCTCTTTGCAAGGCAATGGGCTTTGACCGAGTAAGAGTTGTTGATCCATATAATCTTGAAGAGTGCGACAGAGTACTTAAGGAAGAGCTTGCAGTAGAGGCTCCTTCTGTTATCATCTCAAGACGTCCCTGTGCTCTTCTTAAATATGTTAAGCACAATCCTCCTCTTAATGTTAACAGAGACAAGTGCGTTGGCTGTAAGAGCTGCATGAAGATCGGTTGTCCTGCTATCTCCATGAAGGATGGCAAGGCTGCAATCGACAACACACTTTGCGTAGGCTGCAACGTATGCAGTCAGCTTTGTCCTGTTGGTGCCTTTGTGTAGAGCACTTGGTGAGGTATTATCGAGCCTAGTGCGAACCAGTCACGTGCACTTAACGAGGTATTTTCGAGTTTAGTGCAGCGGGACAAGAAAAAAAGGAGAAGAAAAATGAACACTAAGAATATTATGATCGTGGGCGTTGGCGGACAGGGCTCACTTCTTGCAAGTAAACTTTTAGGTCATCTTCTCATGGCCCAGGGCTATGACGTAAAGGTTTCAGAAGTACACGGAATGAGCCAGAGAGGTGGATCCGTTGTAACCTATGTAAGATACGGTGACAAGGTCTTTTCCCCTGTTATCGATAAGGGACAGGCAGATTACATCGTATCCTTCGAGATCCTTGAGGCCGCAAGGTGGCTTCCATTCCTTAAAAAGGATGGTCAGATCGTAACAAATACACAGCAGATAGATCCAATGCCTGTTATCACAGGCGCCGCTCAGTATCCGGAAAACCTGGTGGAGAAGCTCAAGGCCACAGGCGCAAAGGTAGACGCTCTTGATTGCCTTTCCCTGGCTGAGGAAGCAGGTTCAGCAAAAGCTGTTAACATCGTGCTTTTAGGAAGACTCTCCCACTACTTCGATCTTCCGGAGGATGCGTGGATGAAGTCCTTAGAGGCCAACGTTCCACCTAAGTTCCTGGAGATGAACAAGAAGGCATTTGAGCTGGGTAAGAACCACACCTGATGTTTTGGGGATAAATGATCCGATTGGGAGGAGAAAAAAATGGAGCAATACTTTCAGCAGGAAATAGAATGCGCCTCTTATGAAAAGATAAGAGAGATCCAGTCAGAAAAGCTGGTAAAGCAGGTTAAACATGTATGGGACAATGTTCCCTACTACCGTAAAAAAATGGAAGAAAAGGGCGTAAAGCCTGAGGATATCAAGTCAGTTGATGATCTTCATAAGCTTCCATTTCTTTCAAAGGCAGATCTTAGAGAAGCTTATCCTTATGGTCTTTTGGGAGTTCCCAAGGATCAGTGCGTAAGGATCCATTCCACTTCAGGAACCACAGGCAAAAGAGTCATCGCCTTTTATACTCAGCATGACCTGGACCTTTGGGAAGACTGCTGTGCCAGAGCCATCATGGCTGCCGGCGGAACCAAGGACGATGTTTGCCATATAGCTTACGGCTTTGGTCTTTTCACCGGAGGCGCAGGATTAAATGGCGGTTCACACAAGGTGGGATGCCTTACAGTTCCCATCAGTTCCGGAAACACCGACAGACAGATCATGTTTATAAAAGACCTTTCAGCTACTATCCTGTGCTGTACCCCAAGTTATGCTGCATACCTTGGTGAGCGAATGCAGGAGCTGGGCTATGGTCCTGACGATATTCCTCTTAAGGCTGGTATCTTTGGAGCTGAGGCCTGGAGTGAGGAGATGCGCCAGTCAATCCAGAAGACAATGGGCATAAAGGCTTTTGATATCTATGGTCTCACAGAGCTTTCAGGTCCCGGTGTTGCCTTCGAGTGTTCAGCTCAAAACGGTATGCACATCAACGAGGACCACTTCATTGCAGAGATCATCGATCCTGAGACAGAAGAAGTCCTTCCTGAGGGAAGTCAGGGTGAGCTGGTATTCACTGCCGTAGATAAAGAAGCTTTCCCAATGATCAGGTATCGCACAAGAGACATCTGCACTCTCACAAGAGAGAAATGTTCCTGCGGAAGAACCCACGTCAGAATGGGTAAGCCTATGGGCAGATCCGACGACATGCTCATTATCCGTGGCGTAAATGTATTCCCAAGCGAAATAGAGACAGTTCTTTTAAACAATGGCTATGGCGCAAATTACCAGATTGTGGTTGACCGTGTAAACAATACAGATACCCTAGATGTTCAGGTTGAGATGACTCCTGAGATGTTCACCGATAACGTTGGTGAGATTGAAGAGCGTCAGAAGAAACTTATGGGCGACCTTAAGTCCATGCTTGGCATCAAGGCAAAGGTATCTCTCCTTGCACCTAAGTCCATTACAAGATCTGAAGGTAAAGCCGTTAGAGTCATCGATAAGAGAAAGATCTGAACGAGCGAGTTTATGAGCATATCGTTCATATGTTTAAATAATCAACTAAACAAAAGGAGGAAAACATGAGCGTACAGCAGATATCCGTCTTTCTTGAAAATAAGCCCGGAACCCTTAAAAAGATGACAGGTGTTCTGGCAGCACATTCTATTGATCTAAGAGCCACATCCCTGGCTGAGACCAAGGATTTCGGCATTGCGAGACTTATAGTTGATGACGCCTTAAGTGCCATCAATACCCTTAAGGAGAACGACTTCGTGGCAAGCCTCACACCGGTTCTTGCCATTGAGATCTCTGACGAAGCAGGAGGCCTTGATAAGCTTCTTGATAAGTTCACCGACGAGTCAGTAAACATCGAGTACATGTATGCCTTCTCCGGCAGCAAGACTGCCAATAACGCCTACATGATCTTCCGTGTAGCTGACACCAAGGCTGCAGAAGCCCGCCTTACCAGCGCCGGCGTAAAGATCCTCACCCAGGAAGAGATTGCAGCAATCTAATGACAACAAAAATGGGACGCTGATGCGTCCCTTTTTTTATCGTTTCGTAGGTATGATAATATCCACTACAGTTCCTTCGCCGGGCTTTGATGTTACGTGAAGCTCCGCATCCTCCATAACTTTAAGCCTGTCTCGCACATTCTTAATACCGATCTGGCTGCTGCCATCGGAATCATCCCTGTAGTATTCGTTCATGTCAAATCCAATTCCGTTATCAGTAACCTGAACCTTTACGTAGCCATTTCCTCTTTCTGTGCTGATGCGGATCAGACCCTTATGGTTCGCAGGAAGGACACTTATTCCATGCCTTATGGCATTCTCCACGATGGGCTGAACAGTAAGAGCAGGAAGTTCAAAGTCTGTGGTGTCTATATCAAATTCTGCCTCAAATCTGTCCCTGTACTTGAACCTTTCTATAGCCAGGAATACTCTGGTATGTTCAAGCTCTCTTCCGAAGGGAACAAGACCTTCCATATCAATGGACTGAATGTTCTCTCTAAGGTAATTCTCAAGATGCACTATAAGCTCTTTTGCCAAAGCAGGATCTTTGTCACAGAGGTTGTAAACTGAATTAAGAGCATCATAAAGGAATTCCGGACGGATCTGTGAAAGAGCAATCCTGGTCCTCATGTCCTGCAGCTCACTATCCTGTTTACTTATGTGTTTCTGCTGCCCCACCAGGATATTAGTGTTATCGTAAATCGCCTGGAAGAAAATGAAGAGAGCGCAGGCAAAGCATGTCAGATTCGAAAGAGAATAGCCATATATGAATAACTGAACACCTCCTGCCAGTGTAGGAAGCAGAACAAAGCTAAGAAGAGCCATCAACCTGTACAAAGAAAGCTGGTTGCGCTTGCTAAGAAGGTAACTGAGCGCAACAATACTATTGATAAAAGCAATAGCTGAAATCAATGGAAATCCATTACCACGCTGATAGAGATTTGTGGCAGGATCAATGGAATAGATAAAACCTGTAAACTGGGATATTACAATCAGAGCTATGTTTGTCCAGGAAAAGCCGGATATCACAAACAAGATCCTATAATCCTTTTCTTTTTCCCGCATAGAAACAATGACGTAGTGTACATAGAAAACCTGCAAAAGAGCTACGGCTATATAACTGATCATATTGGAGACAAAAACCACCCAATAAGCAAGCTGTCCCTGAATACCTCTGTAGTACCATGCGAAGGCATCAAAAAACAGCATGACTGCCACAACTGCCTCCAGATAAGCAAGTGCTCTGTACTGTTTCTTGATGACTGACTTTCCAAGAACCAGATATGCAGTGGCGATCAGGCAAAAGATAGCCCCTATAAGTTCGAAATCAGCAAAGAAGATTTTCAGTTCCACTTCTGTACCCCTCTAAGATACGCATAACACTTGACTCTATTATATCAGAAAACTTCGCAGACGTACTTCGGAGTTTCCATGAAAGCAATTTACTTCTTGACTTAAAAGCTTTAAAGCGTTAAAGTATTAAAAGAATGTATTTTGTTGGAGGGTAATAATATGTTAATCAAAGCACTACTTCTTGTGGTTTTCTTTGCTGTCATGCTGACAATCGGCTTTATCTGCAGAAAGAACTCCACTAATGTAAATGGCTTCGTCCTTGGCGGAAGAAGCGTTGGTCCATGGGTTTCAGCTTTTGCTTACGGAACCTCTTATTTCTCAGCAGTTATCTTCGTTGGATATGCCGGACAGTTCGGATGGAAATACGGCATCGCATCTACATGGGTTGGAATCGGAAATGCTCTTATCGGTTCACTTCTGGCCTGGGTTATTCTTGGAAGAAGAACAAGGATCATGACACAGCATCTTGATTCAGCTACAATGCCTCAGTTCTTCGCATCAAGGTTTGGCGGAAAATCTCTTAAGATTGCAGCCTCAATCATTACTTTCATCTTCCTGATCCCTTATACAGCATCACTTTATAACGGATTATCAAGACTGTTTGGTATGGCATTTAATATCGACTATTCAATCTGCGTTATAGTAATGGCTGTTCTTACAGGTATTTACGTTATCGCAGGTGGCTACATGGCTACAGCCATCAACGATTTCATTCAGGGAATCATCATGCTCGTGGGTATATGTGCAGTTGTTTTATCTGTACTGGGCAGCCAGGGCGGATTCCTTGCTTCTTTAGACGGTCTTGCAAGAATAAGCGATGAAACGGTATCAACTACTCCCGGTGTCTTCGCTTCCTTCTTTGGTCCTGATCCTCTTAATCTCCTGGGCGTTGTAATCCTTACGTCCCTTGGAACCTGGGGACTTCCTCAGATGGTTCAGAAATTCTACGCCATCAAGAGTGAGAAGGCAATTTCAAAAGGTACTATTGTATCTACCTTCTTTGCCTTTGTTGTAGCTGGAGGATGCTACTTCCTTGGAGGCTTCGGAAGACTCTTTTCAGACAAGATCGATATCGCTGCCAACGGCTATGACTCAGTAGTTCCTACAATGCTCTCAGGACTTCCTGATATTCTTATTGCAGTTGTTGTGGTACTGGTTCTTTCAGCTTCTATGTCAACACTTTCATCACTGGTTCTTACCAGCAGCTCTACTCTTACACTGGACCTTCTTAAGGGTCATGTTGTAAAAGACATGGATGAAAAGAAGCAGCTCTTTATCATGAGAGTACTGATCGTTGTATTCGTTGCAATTTCCGTTGTTATCGCCATCATCCAGTACAGGCAGAACGTAACCTTTATCGCTCAGCTCATGGGTGTTTCATGGGGCGCTCTCGCAGGTGCTTTCCTTGCACCATTCCTGTTTGGTCTTTACTGGAAGGGCACCACAAAGGCTGCTGTATGGGTTAACTTCGTGTTCTCAACAGTTGTCATGCTGGCTAACATGCTTGTAAGACCAAGCTTCCCTGCACTTTTACAGTCACCTATCAATGCCGGTGCATTCTGTATGCTTGCAGGACTTATCATCGTTCCTGTGATATCTCTTTTCACAAAAAAGCCAGACAAGGACCTTGTGGAATCAGCCTTCGCCTGCTACAACAAAGAGGTTATGGTACATCAGAGCACATCCCTTTCTGATGAAGATGTGGCCTGATAACACACATAAACGAATCCATATACAAAGGCTCTCACAACCAAGCGAGAGCCTTTTTTCATAAAAGAAATACATATTATCTGACAGTAAAAGAAAGCATTGTTATATCATCAAACTGAGGAGCATCAGCTACAAATCCCCTGATGGAATCAAGGACATGGCCTACAGTCTCTTCATTTGAAAGACCACTTTTTTCATTGAGGCATTCAATAAGTCTCTCAGGTGAATACTGAGCTTCTGCCACATCTGCTGCCTCCGGCACTCCGTCCGTGTAGACAAAAAGCTCATCTCCGGAGTTAAAAACTAATGAGAACTCTGTAAGATCCATGTCATCCATTATTCCAAGGGGCGTATCATGGGTCTTAATGTCAAATCCAAATCTGCCTCCTGCCCTTCTAATGGCGCAGTCCTCATGGCCTGCGTTGCATTCCCTCATGGTCTTTGTTGATATCTCATATATTCCCATCCACACCGTGGCAAACATCATCTCAGGATTATTGGCGCAGATAACTGTATTAGCAGCCTTAAGTATCTCAGCAGGGCCCATTTCCTTTTTGGAATTCATCCTTATCTGGGAGATCACCAGCACCATGAAAAGAGCTGCCGGCATTCCTTTACCGGATACGTCTCCCACTACCATTGCCAGGTGATCATCATCTATAAGGAAATAGTCGTAGAGATCACCGCCGACACCCTTGGCGGGAGTCATGCTACCAAATATAGAAAATGCCTTATGCTCATCTATCGCCGGATCTGCGGTGGGAAGCATACCTTTTTGGATCTGAGCAGCAGCACTTAGTTCTGCTGCCTGGCGCTCCTTTTCCGCCGTTACTGTCTTAAGCTTGATAATGGATTCCTTAATTGAGGCCTCCATGTCATGGCAGGTGTTCCAAAGAACACCGATCTCATCATCATTCATATCGTCAGGAAGCGTAAAACTTTGCTCCTCTTCCAGGTCAGGATTCGTCAAATCCCTGGCTCCGTATCTGTTTGCCGCCTGAGTAAGCTCGGATATAGGATTGATGATCCTCTTTTGGAACATACGAAGTGACACAACCGAAAACACCACAAGAAGAAGCACTATCAGCGGCACATACAACAATAGAAACCTGATCCTTGAATCAAAGGTATCCCTAAGTCTCGAGCTGATCTTGATAAGCCCTATAATGCCACCGTTCTTATCCGTAACTGCTTTAAAAATAGTATTCTCATAACTTCCATCAGCATTTTTTTCCACTATCCTTGTGGCTTCACCCTTTAGAAGGCGGTCCAATTCTCTTTTCCTGAAGCTTATTCCATCCCCCTCTTTGACATCATCATCAAAAGCCACGACTATAGCTGTTCCTTTCAATGACTTATCATCAAAGGCGTACAATACCAGGTCTGTAAGCCTGGCGTCCTGATAAACCTGCAAAAGAGCTTTTCGTGTGAGTTTCCCTGCCTCCGCATCCGAATCTTTCCCGGAAAGAGCCTCAAGGCACAGAGCCCTCAACTTATCCTCCCCCACAAGCTCTGTAACAGCCTCGGCGCTCTTTAGCATCTCATTTTTGTAGATTCGCCTTACTGAGCGCATGTAAAGAGCCATACTGACGCCAGCTATAACAAAGCTCATCAGTATGGTTCCGCAGATTATCATGGACAGCAGCCATTTCACAAGAGATTTATCTTTACTCATTATTTCTTTTTCCAGGACCAGCTCTTTTGATCGAAGTATCCCGGAAGATAGTGGGATTTAAGGATCTTATCTCTATCAGCCTGTCCCTCAGGTGATCGCCATTTTAAAAGAGCCTTTTCCAACGTAATTACATGTTCTGCCATATTGCTCAGAGTTTCTTTATACTCATCGCTATCAAGCAGTTTTTCTATGTACTGATTTATGGCAGCAGCATCCTTCGGAAGGGACTTGTCAGCCAGGTCTGTCAGTACTGCAACCTTTGCGCGGTAGTTCTCCAGTACCTGCTGATCTTCTAAGAGGGCGTTATAAGTTGTAGAATCCACTTCAGCGAAAAGCGGAACCATTATTGCATCGCCCTGTCTATTGGTCATAGTCTGGGCAGCAGTTCCATTAAGTTCCCTGTGAAGGTCATAGACTCTTTGCTTAAAGACCTTACATTCCTCCTCTCCAGCCTCTTTATCAACAATAAAGGGTAAAGGCCAGTTCTGACGTTATAGTTCTGGGCTTGGCTTTTGTTTCCGCCAGATCAATCAGGACTTCTTCAGTATAATAGGTTTCAGGCTGCTGACCCTCATAGTTCTCAACTGCCTCTCTCCTTGCTTCTTCTGTGTATCTGGCCTCTTCATAGCCCGGTATTTCAGGCAAAGGCTGTCCTGCCAGTCTCTGCTTGAGGACCTCTTTGGCAGAAACTCCTCTTCCAAATCCCTTTGATTTCTTCTGTTTAATAACACTTTCCAGGTACTGCTTTGCAAGCGTATCCGA
>CAMVRW010000068.1 GCA_947169985.1 uncultured Butyrivibrio sp.
TTATAAGTGCCAAAGCTATGGCAATAATGGGTGGCAGAATTGACAGCCATCCTGTTTCGATCATAGTAAATTCCATAACTTGTTTTTCCTCACTTCACTGTATTTCTATTTGTCATGTCAACGATTCAGTTCAATCTCCACTGCCTGTCTGACTATATCTGTTCCGGCATCCGGTTCAAAGCGGTCAACAACCTGGCCGATACGGTTTACAAGAAATTTAGTGAAATTCCATTTGATGTCGCTGTTATTTCTGTAATCCGGATCTTTCTCCCGTGCACGCTTCTCCATGTGAACACTTTCTGGAGAATTCATAAGAAATCCCCTGAATCCCTGTTTACTCTTAAGATAGTCAAATAGTTCAAGCGCATCCTTCCCATTCACATCTGTCTTGGCAAATTGCGGAAAAGAGATATCGTAACGGGATACACAGAAGCTATGGATCGTATCATTCGTTCCCGGAGCCTGATGCCCAAACTGATCGCATGGGAAATCCAAAATCTCAAACCCCTTATCTTTCATATCCCGGTACATCGACTCCAGAGCTTCATATTGCGGGGTAAATCCACAGCCGGTAGCGGTATTAACGATCAAGAGAACCCTTATCAATCCCGCTGTATTCAACGACTTTCACATCATAGCCACGCTCAAGTGCGATCTTTTTGGAATAATACAGCAATGGTTTGTCGGCATTATAACCAATCCCCTGGAAGATAACAGCTATGCCTGTTTTTGCAAGACCTTTTTTGATCAGATCAAGAGAGTGCTTTGATATCCATGACGTGGAGAAAACGACCGCTTTCTTCACCTTCTGTAACACCGTACTGAAGTCAAATGTTGATGGAATAGCATTCGACGGCATCACATTAGACCCTACTGATAACAAATTATCTAATTCCTGCTCACTGACTTCCACAAACCAAAGCAGATTTGTTATATATGGAGAATCGCCCAGTGCGTTATTAAAGAAATTCATCGCAGATGTCTTCTGATCATTTGATTGCTTTGTCGCATTGTGCCATCCGGTATTGGAGTAATAGACCTGAATGTTTGTGCCTTCCCTTCTGATTCCAGAGATTCCATGTGACTTCACTTCAATAGCGGTGCAAAAGCTTTCAAGATATACAATATCCTCCTGAAAGTCATCCCCATGATTAAACTTGGCTTTTGCTGAATAATTTTTCAATTCACCAATCATAAAAATGTCAACATCCTTTACAGCTTGCCCGTAAAGAGTTGCACTTGGAAAGAGAACCACCTCACCCATGGCAGTCTGCGGAACAGACTCTTCTATTATTTTCTTCAGTCTTTTAGCAGCACCATATTCATCGCTGCCATCGTCATCTCCAATAATTCTCACTAATACCGCCATACTCGATACTCCAATTACATTTCTTCAAGAAAGTCCATTATTCCATCCTTCTAAAATGTCACGATCACCCGAAATACTTATTCACCATCTCATCCAGCGTATCGTTCTTCGATGCCTCAGCAGCATCCGCTTCCACGAAATTGTGCGTCTCAGCCTTCAGCTGGTCATCAAATCCAAGGATATAGTTCGTAGCGATCAGATATATGATCCTTGTTGGTGCCATCCCGTAAACCTGCTTGCTGAGGATATGCCGCACTCTTTCCTTGTCATCTGGGATGGCTTTCTTCATAGCCTCGCTGCGATATAACCTTTTCACGATCTCTGTAATATACAGCCCGGACTTCATATACAGGTCAGCAAAAGTCTTATTTGGATCATCAAAGCATCCGGGATTATTCTCTTCCAGCTGATCCACCATCTTCTCCACCACCCATCTCGGAGTGAAGATCTGATTCGTCTTCTGAGGCGGGATATAGTCAAAGATATCCTCATCCTTGGATTCATCGAAATAATCCGCCAGTTCCTGCTTTTTCTTCCAGAACTCTTCTATGGAGTCATTGAACACAACCTCATCAAAAAGATGTCCTTCAAAGTGCTCTGTCTCCCCGGTTTCAGGATTTTCATAATCACCGCCGTCACGTAAGAAACGGAAGTCATCTTCTGTAATACCGGTAACTTCAAGGAACACATCATCCTCGGTATAATCATCGAAATTTGCCAGCGTCAAATGGCCATCCCCGTATGCCATAATGAAACTCGGAATGGTACGGGAGAATCCTCTGAGATGCGCACGCACTTCTTCCTCCACAGAACGCTTCTCCTGATCCGCCTTGTTTTTTTCCAGCTGCTCAACAAGCTCCTGAGGCTTTTCTTCAATGGTCTTCTTAACGCTTTCCTGCACAGCCTCATTAAACGCTTTCATTGCGTCATCCATAACGGCTTTATACTTATCCTCAGCCTGTTTCACCTCAGCTTCTGTCTCAGCCTCTTTCTGCTCCCTTTCGTACTCTGCCTGAGCGATACGTGCCTGCTGCTTATAGTCTTCCTTCACCCTTTCAAAGGTATCCTCTATTTCACGCTCCACCTGCCGTTCCAGACGGTTCTGTGTGCCCTTCTTAACGCCGTATTCATCGGCAACAGGCGCAATCACACGCTCTTTTATGCCCTCTTTTATGGAAGATACAAGGGAATCCAGCTTGGAATCCACGCCATAAGGATCTTTATTCTCAGCAACTTCCGAAACCTGTGGCTGAAGGCTCTCAGTGAACTCTTCATACATCTTTTCGCCAAACAGATCCTGAGTCTTGCCGATAACAATCTCGTTATCAACCTGTACTTCGCCTTCCTCATCCACGGAAACGTTGTCCATGCCATCCAGAACCGAATTGTCACGCTTCTTTTGCTGTACCTCAGCCGCCGGTGTCAGCTTCTCCACAATCTCACGCACAATACTTGGAGCACCGAACACATTGCTGATATTCTTAAACAGGAAATTGCACATAAAGCCCTTGCGCACCACTTCCTGGCTCTTTAATGCTCTTGGGATAGAAAGCACGGATGCCGCATCAAGTTCAACCATCTTTCCCTCGGTATCCTCGCCGATAACCGGGAAGAAATTTAAGAGCCGTCTGATATTATCTTTCCTGTCATCCGTAGTACCCTGTCCACGAACCGTTTCCGGCTGAAGGTTATTTGCAAAATCATCGAAGATGATCAGCGTTCTTGCCGGATCAAAGTCAAATACATAAGCCGTCTCTTTCCTGTATCTCTGTCCGTCTCTGGTAAGGATGCACGGATTCTGCGCCCGGAACGCCGCCTGCATATAGGATGAAGGACTCTTCATATTGCAAAGCATCAAAACACCGCTCCATTCCGGTATGGTCACCCCAACTGTAAGCTGTCCCACGGAAAGCGTTATTGTCTTATCATTATTCGCAATGGCCGCCTTCACACGGTCAAATGCCGCCTCAGAATCCTCTTCTTCCTGAAGTTTTCCGTCGCCTGCTGCCAGCACCACCTTATACTCACTGAATACCGGATCATTATTCAACAGCTTCGCCAATGCCTTTGCGCTTGCCACACGGTTCAATATCCAGAGTGTATGGGAAAGCTCAGCCCTCAGCTCTTCCGTGGAGAATGGATATTTTTCCTGTGTCACCAAAGCATGAAGAAACTTTTTCACATCTTCTTCGCGTATGAATTTCCCACTCTCATTAGTCAGAAAGAACTCATTCAAATCGAAATATGGATCAACAGCTCCCTCTTCTTCAGACAAATCCAGTCCCTTTTCCAGTCTCTCTCGGATCATCGGGGAAAGCTGGTAGGTGTACATGGCAAGCCTCGGCAACGCCTCATAGGGATTCTTATCTTCTCCGTCCCAGTTGTCTTTTCTTTCCTGCTCATCTGCATAGGACCAGTTGTAGATCTGTTCCCGGCCAAACTGCTCACTGGCAATCGCCTTAAAAGGCGTGCCGGACAGATAGAGCGTATGCTTCCTTGCGATATTTCGGAAAGCACGGTCTGTACGCATGGTATCCACGCCTTCCTGCGCTTCATCGATCACAAGCAGGTCAAACTGCATACCATGCTGAGTCCTCCCGAAATCGTCACGGTATTCCTTTGCCATCCATGCCAGCTTGTCATACTGGCCACCGAAATAAACGGATCCCTTTAAGCCCTGAAGAGATTCAAATGCCACCATGCCCGGAGCCTCTTCAGCCCCTCTTGCGGAAAGAACCTTATGATAACCCTCTCTCGTAAGCACACCCGGCTTTCCCCTTAACGCATCCGTCTCGGACACAAAAGAAAGCTCCCCGCGCCATCCTATGAACTTGCGGAAATCCTCAGCCCACGAATTGGCGATACTCGGTCTGTTGGTCACGATCAGCACATTCCTAAAGCCCATCTGCCGGATCAGGTCATAGGTAGTAAGCGTCTTTCCGAATCTCGGTTTCGCATTCCACAGGAACTCTTCACCGCCATTCTCAAAGTACGCTTTAGTCATCTCCACAGCGTCTTTTTGCTCATCCCTGAGAGAATAATCGTACTTCTCTTCTTCACTCTGAACGGCTTCACGGTTTGCAAACTTGTCAAAATAAGCCTTCAGAACATCCGCCCGCTGCTTGAACCACTCTGTTCCCGGTGTACGCTCCACCTGACAATCCGATTCCAGGAAAGCATGGAAATCATGGTCTGTGAAATACTCGCCGGAACCATCCTTGAACATGGCGTTATCCTTCCATGCCACCATATACTGGATATCTGCCGTATGCGTCTGCTGCTTAATTCTCGCATCAACGCTCTGCTTTTCCGTGTATCCAACCTTTGTCCAGCCATCGTGATACGACACGCCCGGAGTATTATAGGCATAGATCATCGGAACAACCCTCTGGAACGATTTAATCTTCGGTGTATTCGCCATCATGCCATCTCCTTTACATTATCTTCGACAAATGATATTTCCTCTTCTGATAAACCAAACATTTTATAAAGCTGTCTATCTATTTCTGCAATGGTGCCAGTCCACTCTATATTCGAGCTATTCCTTGTAAAATCAAGCAAAGGAATCATGTTCCATACTGCCTTTGGATTATCTTGTGTTACCTTTTTTACTCCCAGCAATGCCCTAAAAAACTTCGTTTTGAAGTACTTTGATAAAGATTCTGCTTCAAATACTGTCTTGAAAGAGCCCATGTTGATAAAAGTGTCCGTTGCACCTTGGTTCGGTTCAAGTATCTCCGTTGCGGTCAGTGCTTCACCAAAAACACCATTTCCATTTGACTTAGGGCAAGCCACATTGAATCCCGCAAGGAAGTCATTATCACGCACATATTTTTTCTTTATGTAGCAAATAGTACGTCTGCCCTCTATTCTGGCTAACATACTTATATATTCCTCACCATCATCAGGCTTTTCCCTAACACAGGCTTCAGGTATTCTCTCAAAGAAATTTGACGCAATCATATTTCCTGTTCCTTTGCCCAATCTTGAAGAAGCGTCTGGATAATCTTCAAAGAATACTTCTGTGGTTCTATAACAGCCACGTGAAGAGATTATTGTATCCAAATAATCCCCTTTGTGTTCGGAAGTGACCTTTTTTACGATTTCATTTAGTTCAGGTCGAGAAGTAAAAACCTTAATGGCTCCATACTGCTTATTGATATCATGCAATGTGACTGCCACCCCGCCTTTTATCTCTGTTGTCGGAAATATTTTTGATGCATCAGACTCATACTGAAGAACCTTAAGGTGATCATCATCCAGCATCTTCTGATTCCATGCCTTTGAAGTCTGCCCCGCATTAAAAAGGAAACGAGCTGGCGTTATCAATTCAACACAGTCAGCAATTCTATAAGAGGCATCCATAAACTTGTCATAAACAGGATTTGGTCTATCCCCCTTATTTTCAACATCATCTTGGTACGGCGGATTCCCGATAATAAAATCAAACTTCATTTGCGTTCCCTCCATTTGCAAAGCCGTCAGATTCTCCTGCAATCTTTTTTTCCTGAGATTTCACTCTTCGCTCCAGTTTCTTAATGTCTTCGGCCGGTGGCAGTTCCTCCGGCTTTATCCCTCGTTCTCCCAGCATTTTCCGTACCGTTCGGTTATTCTGCACATGTTCTTCCGTGATAGGAGCCTCTCCCTGCAAATCTTTTTCTTCCACATTATAATTTGTCATTTCCGTAGCTAGATTTTTCGCTGCTATCGTAAGCGTCGGAAGGAAATCCGCCAACGGCCGGTTTTCCTTTACGCCCAGTTTCTTTTTCATTTCCTGAGTAGTGTTGCCACCAAATAGAGCCGTATCGCCCTTTGAGCGAATCCTGCCAAACCCTTTATCATCAACCCCACGCTCATATATGTTCTGTGACAAACGCTTTTCAGACTCTTTCAACCTGTCTCTGGCGTTTGCCCGCTCAATGTAGGCTATTCTTTCCTCAATTACTTCCTGTTTCCTCGTCTGTACCGCAAAATAGCTTTGAGCAAAAGCGATTTCTTCCTTTCGCGGGTCTCCGTTTTGAGCGACCAGATAACAGGCATATCGGGTAAGCATATAATCTTTTATATTTCTGTGCGCCCCACTACCCAGTTCTACCATTTTCGTGACCTCACGAAAATGGTCCGAGACCGTATTACCAGCCTTCTCACAAGATTCAACGGCACGTTCTATCGCATTAGAGAAGTTCTCCCAACGATCATATCCCAAATTTGACATCAGACCCCTGGCATACCAGAATTCTACGCCGTCCTCGGTATGCTGTGCCATGTCATCAAATGAAGATTTCATTTTTCCTATCTGTTTTTTGTCCATCTTTTTTATACTCCTTTACCGACCACACCCTGTCTGTCCACTTAAACCCACTGAATTCGGCGGTTTTAACCGTTTGAATTTCCATACGGTTAAAACGCCACGCAACCAGCTCACGGCTTCGCCGTTCGCTGATGCGGCAGTCGCCGCATACAGCCAGATTGCCGCTTGTCTGCCAGTGAGCAAGCTCCCCACATCCAATCGTCAATCTGTCAGTGCGTGGCTCGTTGCAAACGCACAAACTCCAAACTGTTATCTGCACGCCAGTCATATATTCTGCATAGTGGCTGTCTGTTTTCTGGTTCGGCTTCTGCGCTTTCTCCAAACATATCGAACAGCGTCATCTGCTGATATTGTTCCTGAGCCTTGCTATATGGTATCGTGCCGGTCAAGCCGTCCATCTGCCATATGTTCCATGCTATGACATTGATGAGCTTGCTTAGTTCCACCGCCGTCGGTTTTCGCTTCCAGCGTTCCTGCAAATAGTCATCGTAGGTCATCAGCAGGTTCACTCTTGCGATCAGCAGGTTATCTCCCTGAAATTCGTATCCATATGTGGCTTGGAAGGCTCTTGTCGCCCATCTCAGCCATTCCTTTTCATCAGCAGCATTCTCATTCACCACCCGGAGCTTCCTGTCGAGGATCCCGATCCGCTTTGCTATCGGGATATACTCACCGCTCTCTACATCATATCGGCTTACCAGATATGGTGCTTCACCGCAGGTAATCTCCAACCGCCTTGAATCCACATATTTTTTCCAGTCGGCAGCCTTTTTGAACTCAATATGTTCCGTTGGCTCCCCATCTTTATTGAACACATCCGGTCTGTCAAACCACACCTCATCAATGTGGTTATTCATCATATTGCAGACCCACAGCGGCGTAAAAACTTCACCATGCGCTTTTGTCCTGTCGGACTGCGCCTCCATCGCCTTCCTTGCCCTGGTCTTTATAACCGATGCGTTATGTCCTGATATCAGTTCCTCTCTTATTTCCTCATCACGGGAATACTCCCTTCCCAGCTCTCCATAGGCATCCGTAGCCCACATGATATTCTTCTTCGTGGTCTTATCCTGAAGGATCTTTCCAAGGAGACCGAGAGAGCTTATCTTCAATATGTCATCCTGTATATTGATAACCACTTTAGGCTCTCCTCCTAACTCTCCAAAGCGTCCTTAGCCCGCTTTTTGTATTCTTCCATCAGATCATCCGGTGATATGATCCGCATCTCTCCCACAAACTGGAACAACCATCCCCAGAATGTAGGCGATATCTGAACTTGCACAGAGGCAACACACTTGCCCTGAGCCGTCCGGATCATCTTTGTATCCTCGCCGAACTTGTCATGAACCACGCCGATCAGGTTCTCATTAAACTCAAGCACCACATCCGCAAGGTCACCGCCGTACATCTTAAACGCCTGCTGCCGAAATGCTGCAATATCGCTTTCGTCCATAAGAGCCTTTTCGCTTACAGACTCATCTTCCACAGACACCTCATCCATCCGATCCACTCTGTAATTGGTAATACCCTTATACTTTGCATTCCAGGTCATCAGATAGTAGTTGTCATCATTGAAGATAAGAGCCATAGGCTCCACAACATATCTCTTCTTTTCTTTCCGGTATACCTTCTTTCCATCCTCATTCCGGTCAAAGTAATAGAAAGAAGCCTGTTTCTTCCCGGTCAGCGCCTTTTCCAGTGCGGAAACATTCTGATAAATCTCTTCATTGGTATGCTTTGTGGTATTGAAGCACACAATATTCTCTTTCAGAATCTCTCCCTTGCGGCTCCCACCCAGATCAGCGATCTTGTCCGTGAACTCTTTCGTCTGGCTGTCGGTTATGAAGCTGGCCGCTTGCACCGCATCGATGAGAATCTTCAGTTCCGGCACAGAGAAGTCTCTTTTCTCAATGTAGTAGCCCTTTTGATGCCCCACTATCCGTGTCTTGATATCAAATCCCTGCGAATTAAGAAACTCCACTTCCCGGCTCAGCGTCCTTTTATCAACGAACACGCCCATTTCAGCCGCTTTATCCGCTATATCACTTGTGCGAAGAGGATTCTCCTCGCTGCTCTCCTGCCTAAGCAACTCCACTATTTTCACTAATTTAATTCTCTGTACTCTTTCGCCCGGCATATGTATTCCTCGCTTAAAAAAATCTGCAATAGTCCACTAAAAAGTATAATACTTGTGCGAACAAAATGCAATAAATAATTTTCGCAATATCACGAATGTTAAAACACACTTTACCATAACCGCCAAATCTCAAACTTTATTAAATTCATCTCAATACGATTATCCAAAGTATATGAAATTGCCATTTATGAACCCATTTCGCCGAAAAAAGCTCATGCAGCCTTGCTTTTTCCTGTTCAAACCTTTTCTGAAGAGCCTTTGTCTCCCTCTCCATGAACTCTTTCTCAGCCTTCTCCACCGCCGCCCTCTCCGTATCGGGTGTGATAACCAGTTTGCCATCCTCACAGCTCACCATCACATAATCCCCTATGGAGAAACCTGCGTCGGCGAGCCATAACCCCTTGAGAGTGATCGTCGGAGTCTCCCGATAATTATGACCGCTTTGTGATACTACCTTTAAGCTCCTGCTTTTCTTATATGCCATAGATTTTTCTCCTTATCTCTGATATGATACTGTCATCTGCCAAGAAAGGCAGACGGATTGTTGACAATACGGTGTTGAACACGCTGGCCAGCTTTCATTCTTCACCAAAACTAAAAGGACTAAGCCTGTGACTCCGGTTGCCCGGTCGTTGGCTTAGTCCACATATCGATTGCCGCCCTTGGGCTGACGGCTCCCGTATTCTCTTGCTCTATAAAAAGAGGACTAAGCCCTCAGACACCGGTTTCCCGACCGTCTTTACGACTTAGTCCTATAATATCACCCTCCCCGCACTTTTCCTGGACTCGTTTGGACTTGATATTGCCATCGTAATAACCGATCCAGACCTACTGATGGCATCCGCTACCGCACGTAATCACCGCACTGCCTACGCATAAGAAAAGGAACCATAAGCTCTACCAACATTGGGGCAGGTACCAATGTGGTAAACATATTGTCAACTTAAGCGAAATGCCCCATTTGCGT
>CAMVRW010000069.1 GCA_947169985.1 uncultured Butyrivibrio sp.
CGAGAAGTAATAAAAAGACCCCAGATTTTATCTGGGGTTTTTATCCTAATGTTGTTCTTTGGAAATTACTTATCTTCCTTCTTAACAAACAGCATATTGACATTACCTGCTGCATTAAGTTTTCCAAGCTCATCATCTGAAAGCGCCTGTATCTCCTGAGGATATCTCTCCTCTACACCCTTGATCAGCTTATCCAACCTTGGATTATTCTCATATTTCTGATAATCAAATAGCTTAGACAAAATCTTCTCCATGGTTACCTCCAAAAATATTACAGTCATCATTTTCTTTCTGAAGATTTATACGAACCAGAAAGAATTATGGCAGAAAAATCATAACAAATCTTTAAGCCTTCCCAAAGCCTCTCTGTGACGCAGCTTCGTAACGCCATAGGAAAGATTCATCTTCTTGGCAACTTCCTGAAGTGTTAGACCCTTATAATACCTTAAAACAATAATATCCACCAGCTCCTGTGGAAGCTTCTCCAGGGCTGCAGCCAGCAGCTCAAGAGACTCACTGTTTAAAACCTCATCCTCAACTGAGCTTCCGTCATCTGTCAGGTCCTCAGGAATCTCCGAATGAATATGATTTGTTCTGTAAAAATCTATTACAGTATTGCTGGTCATTGAGTAGATCCATGTGGAGATACTTGCCTTACTCTCGTCATAGGTATCCAGCTTGGAATATATCTTTACAAAAATATCGCTGGTAATATCCTCAGCGTCCTCTATGGAATTGACATGGTTCTTCACATATCCAAAAACCTTGTCTCTATACTGCAAATAAATCTCATCCTTCGTCAGCATATTGCCTCCTGAAATACTGATATACGTCAATTATATACTGCTTCTTAGGTCTTGCGAAAGATAATATTTTAAAATATAATAGGTAAGTCGGCACAATAGCCACGGGGCGTGGCTCAGCTTGGTAGAGCGCTGCGTTCGGGACGCAGAGGTCGCGTGTTCGAATCACGTCGCCCCGATTCCCTATTTTCGAGAGTTTGAAGAGAAATAAAATCATATTTTTTTGTCTTTTTTCTACCCGGATTTCTACCCACAAGTATTGCACTTGATCTTGGACCAAGATTTAATACGCTTTGGTCTATTTCAAAGTTCTCTGATCCTTCGTCAAAAGAGATGCCGGAGGATTCAAAAGCTATTCCCCACTTCATACCCTCAGGAATAATGGGAAGCTCAAAGCTGTGCCACTCCCAGTGGGCATTTACTGCCACATATATGAAGCAGTCTTCCTTCGTTCTGTACTTTGCATGGTCCTCGGCGTACATGTAGCCAAAGGTAAGTGTGGGCGCATACTGATCCAGGTTCCATGCACCAAGACCATGGAAAGAAAGCTCCGGATAACCGGTTCCATTGTGGCTGAAATTATAATCGGTAGCTCTAAGTACAGGATGTGCCATTCTGAAGGCAATAAGCCTTCTTACATAGTCATACTGGCACTTGTTCTTGGAAAGGTCTCCCCAGTTAAGCCATGAGATCTCATTATCCTGACAGTAGGCATTGTTGTTGCCACTTTGGCTGTTGGCAAACTCATCCCCGGACAGGAGCATGGGAACTCCGCGACTGGTCAAAAGAATATTGAGCATATTCTTCATCTGCCGTTGCCTTAAAGCAAGGATCTCAGGATCGTCAGTTGCCCCTTCTACTCCGCAGTTCCAGCTGTCGTTATCATTACAGCCATCGTTATTGTCCTCGCCGTTAGACTCGTTGTGCTTCTCGTTATAGGAAACAAGATCATTTAAGGTAAATCCGTCATGACAGGTAACAAAGTTAATTGTAGTTGAGGCTCCTCTTTCTCCGTAAAGATCCTCAGAGCCTTTAATGCGGTGGAATAATTCCGGCGCACATTCAGCGCCGCCCTTAATAAAGCGCCTTAAGCAGTCACGATATCTTCCATTCCACTCGGACCATCTCTTATGTCCAGGGAAGCTACCGACCTGATATAGTCCCCCGGCGTCCCAGGCCTCTGCTATGATGATGCTCTTTCCCAAAACCGCATCCTGGGCAATACTGTCAAGAAGCGGAGGATGGATCATTGGTGCACCATTTTCATCCCTGGACAGAATTGCCGCCAGGTCGAACCTGAAGCCATCAATATGATAAGCAGATACCCAATACCTGAGGCAGTCAATTACCATGTTCCTTACCACAGGATTGTTGCAGTTCATGGTGTTTCCGCAGCCACTGAAGTTAAGATAATGCCACTCAGGGGTCAAAAGATAATAGGTCCTGTTATCAATTCCCCTGTAGGAAATAGAAGGTCCGTTCTCGTTGCCTTCTGCAGTATGATTAAACACGACGTCGAGGATTACCTCGATTCCGTTGCTGTGAAGCTTTTTTATAAGATTCTTAAGCTCATCCACTTCCATACCAAAGGGAGCAGAAGCAGCATATCCCGCCTTGGGAGCAAAAAAGCAGGTTGTAGAATAACCCCAGAGATTAACAAGCTCCCTGCCATTATATTTTCTGGAGCCTTCAAACTCATCAAACTCGAAAATAGGCATCAGCTCTACGCAGTTTACTCCAAGCTCTTTAAGGTAGGGTATCTTTTCCACCATACCTGCATAGGTTCCCCTGTGCTTGACTCCACTGCTCTTATGCTGGGTGAATGAGCGTACATGCATCTCATAGATGACAAGATCCTGCAGCTCTCTTTCAAGAGGTTTGTCACCATTCCAGGTGTAATCTTCACGGATGATCTGTCCCCTGAAGGGTACCTGCTCATCCTTTTTCTTCTTTTTCCCCCAGACAGATCTTCCGGATACGGACTTTGCATAAGGATCAAGAAGAACTCTGTTTTTATCGAACCAAAGTCCCTCCTTTGGTGCATATTGCCCATCGAATCTGTAGCCATACTCCATGGTATCCATGTTTATCCCATAGACTCTCATGGTGTAAACATTTCCTATTCGAAAGCTCTCCGGGAATGGAATCTCTACCAGCGGCTTTTTCTGCCCATGCTGATAAAGCACCAGTGTGCATCCCGTTGCCTCCTTGGAGTAAATGCTGAAATTGACACCGCCGTCACCATCTAATGTAGCTCCGAAAGGAAATATCCTTCCTATACGGTATTCAAAATCTCCAATTCTATCCGTTGGAAAAGTATCGATGAGCCTCATGCAGTAATCCCCTTCTTCAAGCGAATTTAGTTGCTGCTACTTTCCTCTACAGGCTCCTTGGCCTCA
Organism: uncultured Butyrivibrio sp.; assembly: GCA_947169985.1. Taxonomy (GTDB): domain Bacteria; phylum Bacillota; class Clostridia; order Lachnospirales; family Lachnospiraceae; genus Butyrivibrio. Next base: position 3,203 of record CAMVRW010000069.1, read on the forward strand.
TCCTGTGCTGGAGCCTCTGTCTCATTCTCAGCCTTTTCTTCTTCCTTAGGCTTGTCCACTGCATCAAACAGATCATCCAAAGTGATCGTCATCATATCTTCTTCAGTAGGATTCTCGATAGATGCAATCCTTCTAGCCTGATTTGTGATGATCTCCTCAAATAGGTTTCTTACCTCTCTTGCATTAGCGAAATTATCTATATTCTCGATCTTCTTGGAGGTGATGAGAGCCCTGATCTGGTGCTTCACATCCTCCTGAACCTTGTAGTCGTACTTCTTGCAGTTCATGTCAAAGATCTGTTCAAGCTCATCGATACTGTAGTCAGGGAACTCAATGTACTTGTTGAATCTTGACTTTAAGCCCGGGTTGCTGTCAATGAACTTCTTCATTGGCTCAGTGTATCCTGCAACAATTACAACAAAGTCATCCCTGTTATCCTCCATAGCCTTGAGGATCGTATCTATTGCTTCCTGACCAAAAGCATCATCTTTCTGAGCCAGTGCATATGCCTCATCGATAAAGAGCACTCCACCCTTTGCTTTAGCAATCTGTTCCTGTGTCTTAATAGCTGTCTGGCCAACATATCCTGCAACCAGTCCTGATCTGTCAACCTCCACCAGCTGTCCCTTTGAGAGTACTCCAATCTGCTTATAGATCTGAGCAATTATCCTGGCAACGGTTGTCTTACCTGTTCCGGGATTTCCTGTAAACACAAGGTGTAAAGATACAGGCACTGACTTAAGCCCCTGTTCCTGCCTTGCCTTCTGTACCTTAACAAAAGCCGTAAGCTCTTTTACATCCTCTTTGATAGTTGTAAGACCGATGAGCTTCTCAAGGGTCTCCATTGGGTCTTCCTCTGGCTCAGCAGGCTTTTCCTCTTCCTTAGGTGCCGGGGCTCCGCCTCCATTAGCGAAAAGAGCTTTTGCCTCCTCTAAAGCCTCGTTGGCGCTTGTCATTGCATCCTTTTGTGAAGTCTCATTTGCTTCATCAGCTCTTTTCTCGGGCTCTGAAACTTGTGGCTTATCAGAAGGCTTCGATGCATCATTTGTCGAGAAAAAATCCCCATATAAACTTCCCAGAAGGTCCTTTTGCATGTTAGTGATCTTCTGAAGTGTCTCCAGTTCCTTATTTCTTTCCATACCAATCTCCATCCAAAATAAAAAATTACTTACTCCATTATAACTTTATCTTCCCAAAAGCTAAAGAATAAAATACGGCATATCCCAAACAGGATACGCCGTATCAATAGTTAATTTCATCAGTCGTTCAAGAACCATCCGCCTCTGGATAAGAATGTTCTGTTTGTAACAAGAGCATCCACATCCTGTCCGATGATCTGAGAAGCCTGTGCCTTGTAAGTTGCGGCATTGGCTGTTCCCAGGTTCTTGTAGAAGTCATAGGCCATCTTCTTGCTTCCGTCAAGGTTCTTAAGTCCCTGGGCAATATGGCTCTCCATCTCATGGGCATCATCTGTCTCTCTGAAGAGGATGAAGCTTGAGATGTATGGATTGTTCTCAGCCATTGTGTAAGCATAGGTAATTGATGCAGCCTGAGCATCCTCACCAAAGCTTGATGTATAACCGATCTCAGAAAGTGAGATATCTCTTACTCTTCCGCCCGGTGCAAGGAATGAAGCCTGGCACATGTAATCAGTAAGAAGGTAGATGTTTTCCATTGTAATGTAAGGAGTTGTAAGCTTTGTGCTTACATACTGTGACTGCTGCTTCCATGCATATGGATCAAACAATGGTGCATTGTAAGGGTGCACTGAAAGTGACCAGTTAATGTTACCCTCACGGTTCATGTAGTAATTGAATCTGTCCAGATACTCTTTTGAAAGGAAGCATCCAGGATTTGACTTTCTGTTCCACTCCTGATCAAAGGAAGTGTAAACCCTTGCATTTGCATTGACAGCCTTGATCTCGTTGTAGAAGATACGGAAGGCCTTAACATACTCACTTACATTGAGTTCTATATTTGTTGAGTTCAGGTAATACCACTCAGTTCTTGCGTTAACCTCGTTTCCGATTACCCAGTTATCAACTGTTCCATAGGTTCCTCCTGAATATCTCTGAGCAAGGAAAGCAGCTATAGCCTTAAGATGCTGTGTTCCCTCATCTTCCTTAGTATTCATGGCATATCCCGGGCATACATGTGAATCCCTTGAAAGAGGATGGATAAGATCTGCGCCTGCCTCTGTCTTGTTGTTGAGGATTGTCATGGTAAGCTGGAAGCCGTTTAAGCTGCACCAGCGAACAAATCCGTCATACTGTGCAAGAGCAGCCCCGTTAAACTGATAATCCACACCGTTATAAGAAAAAGGAACTACATTTGAGCCATCACCTGCTCCAACAATGTCGCCCATGTAAAGGTTGTAAACCATCTGAGCGATTCCAAGATCCTTAAAAGTAGCTGCATCTGCACTGTTAGGAAGGATTCCCTTCATTCCGTGGTCATTTCTTCCACAGGTCTTGGTAGCAATTGCCTCAGGGTTTGTAATGTAGTGCTCATCACTTACCTGAACCATTGATCCGCCGCTCTTTACTGCAACAAGGAACTTCTTATCAAGGTTTGATCCCGGCTGATAGTGGTTTAATGGGAAGGTAAAAGACGCATTTGGCGATCTGTCAGTAGTAGCAACTATTTCGCCAACTGTTCCATCCTGATAAACCTCATCGGCATAAAGATAATATTTTCCGTCATCGGAAGATGGAAGGGAAGAAGAAGAAACATCCACTACCACGTTTCCACCTGAAATAACGCAGGAATTGATCTTCACTATTCTTCCTGCTGCCTCTGCTACAGTAGCATTTGTTCCCACTACAGCAGATGTCTTACCAGCCAGTGCTACAGTTGCAAAAACCATAATGCCGGCAAGAACTCTTTTCATCACACACTTTTTTCTCACAACAAACCTCCACATACTTTCACTTACGCGTTAACGATAGCATCAGTGAAGCTATTAAGTGCTTCTGCATCCTTTGCATGAAGCGCACTTTTGATAGTCAAAATGTTTTCCAGAATTGTCACATTTTGAAGCTGTGACAGCTTTTCGCTCATAAGCTTACCGGTAACAGGTGCCCAGGTTCCGTTCTGAGCCAGAGCAAATACCCTGTTCTTCACTCCAAGAGCCGCCATGTCGCTAAGGAAGTTCTCCATAGGAGTGTAAATTCCGTTGTTATAGGTTGGGCACATGAGAACAATTCGTCTGCAGCGCCAAACCTCACCGATAAGGTATGATACGTCGGTTCCGGATACATCGTAGACCTTCACGCCCTTTTCCCCTTTTTCTCTAAGGGAAGAAGCAACTGCCTCTGCAGCACTTGCCGTGTGACCATAAAGGCTACCGTATATTACTATAACACCATTTTCTTCAGATTCATAGGTGGACCATTTCTGATATTTCTCTAAAATTTCGTCCAGATTCTGTCTCCACACCGGTCCGTGAAGTGGAAGTATCATCTGAACATCCAGTCCTTGCGCCTTCTTAAGCACTGCCTGGACCTGAGGACCGTACTTTCCGACAATGTTTGCATAGTACCTTCTTGCAGAATCAAGGAAATCCTTTTTAAAATCATACTCATCTGCAAATATTCCACCATCAAGAGCCCCAAATGTACCAAATGCGTCAGCAGTTAAAAGAGCTTTTGATGCCTCATCATGCGCAAACAAAACTTCCGGCCAGTGAACCATTGGCGCTGCAATGAAGCTGAAGGTATGCGCTCCTGTTGAAAGAGTATCCCCTTCCTTGACCTCAAGACGATTATAGTCCTTAGCCTCCGGGAAGAACTGTTCCATAAATACGAAGGTCTGCTTTCCTCCAACCACTGTAACCTCAGGGAAAAGAGCTATAACCTTGTCTATACATGAGCAGTGGTCGGGCTCCATGTGGAGCACTATAAGATAATCCAGCTTCCTTCCGCCCAAAGCTTCCTTAAGATTCTCAATATACTGATCTGCAACAGTTACATCAGCAGTATCAAAGACAGCTGTCTTTTCATCATCAACGAAATAGCTGTTGTAAGACACCCCTTCGGGTATAGGAAAAATATTCTCAAATCTCTCAAGTCTGCGGTCACTACCGCCAATCCAGAAAATTCCGTCAGTAATCTTTTTAAGTCCCTTCATGAATATCTCCTTCCCGATACTGTTATTTGCGCGTATATTTATTTTATCACGTTAATTCTTAAATTCCAAAATAGTCTTTTCCACAACTCTGATATCAATAGGCTTGGTAACATGGGCGTTCATTCCTGCATCAAAGGCCTGCTGAACATCATCTGCATAAGCATTGGCTGTCATCGCTATGATAGGTATCCTGTGAGCCCATTCGCTGTCTAGCGCCCTGATGGCAGCTGCTGCCTCATATCCGTTCATGACAGGCATCTGGATATCCATAAGGATCATATCGTAATCACCTTCGTTGGCAGCCTTGAACATCTCAACCACTTCCTGTCCGTTGACGCCACGGGTAACAGTAGCTCCGTACATATCCATAAGCTCTGTGAGGATGTCTGCATTGATATCATTGTCCTCGGCAGCCAGGAACTTCATGCCCTCAAGAGGATTCTTAACCTCCTCTTCTTTTTCTTCTACTACATTAGTAAGCTCTTTTATAGTCTGCTTCAGGATGTACGGGAATACAGGCTTTTGCAAAAGCTCATTTGCTCCTGCTGCCATGATCTCATCCTGAACCTGATCATAAAGGGATGTCACAGCAATGATAAGGCTGTTACTGCTCTTACTCTTGACTCTGATATTCTTTATAAGCTCGGCCTGAGTCATATCCTTGATATTATCATCGATGATCATCATGTCAAAATGCTTGTTTTCTTCTGCCAGCTCATCAATGAACTTAATCGCCTCAAATCCCGAGTAAGCTGCTGTCACATCCAGATCTTCATTGGCAAAGTTGTTCCTGTGAGCCTCAAATACCTTCTCTTCGTCGTTTACCACAAGAAGTGATCTGATTCCATGGGCGGTCCAAAAATCAACCTCCTCAAGATCCACAGCCTTAAGACGAAGGTTAACAACAAAGGTACTTCCCTTTCCTTCTTCAGACTCAACCCTTATGGTTCCACCCATGAGTTCAACAAGACTCTTTGTAATGGCCATGCCAAGTCCTGTTCCCTGGATAGTCTTTGTGGCTCCCTTCTCCTCTCTCGAGAATGCATCAAAGATCTTGTCCTTGTACTCAGGCTTCATACCGATACCATTGTCGGCAATTGTAAACTTCAAATTCTGGAAGCCCTCTGAGGATGAGGAAGACTCCTCGATAGTAAACTCAATCTTTCCTCCTTCAGGAGTATATTTAATGGCATTTCCAAGAATATTCATCAGGATCTCATTGATCCTTTGCTTGTCTCCCATAAATACATCATGCTGAATGTTTTCAGCCTTCATGATATATTCCTGGTTCTTTGCTTTAGCCTGGAAGCTGATAACCGAATTGATCTCTTCAAGCACCAGACCCAAAGGCATTTCCTGGATATCCAGCGTGGTCTTTCCACTCTCGATCTTACTCATATCAAGAACATCGTTGAGCAGAGCCAGAAGATTATGGGATGCAAGTGATATTTTGTGAGTATACTCTTTTACCTTATCAGGCTCATCTGCATGCTTCTCAATAAGCAGATTGAAGCCGGTGATGGCATTCATAGGAGTACGGAAGTCATGGGACATATTTGCCAAAAAGCTCGTCTTAGCTTTGTTGGCTGTCTCAGCTGCATTAAGTGCTTCCTGAAGGGTATGATTCCTTCTGATTTCCTGAGTTCTGTCATAGAGAGCCACGGCAAGTCTCTTACCGCCATCATCAATGGTGCACACGATAATTCCGCGATAATACAGATGCTCATTGGTCTTCACATTGGCGAACCGGATCTCTTCAAGTACCACCTCTTCGCCAGTCTCCATGGCTTCTGTGATCACTTCATTAAGCCTCTTGTCTTCTCCTTCACGCTGAGCCTTGACCACATTCCTTATATCAGCTTTTAGCTCATCAACAGGTATTCCAAGCACCGACTCCGCATTGGCGGTAATAAAGCTTGGCTCAAAGCTGCCTTCATTTACCACAGCAAGAATATCGTTATTGTTTTCAACCACAAAATCGAAGAGCCACTCTCTGTAATGGATGTCATTGTCCTTGAGCTTTAGCTGCTCCTGGTTCATCCTGTCGATCTCATGCACCATCTTAAGGAGCGTATCTGCCATCTCCTTCATGGAGGTGGCCAGCTGACCAATCTCATCAGAGTGAAGGTCAACATCTTCTACGTAGAAATTACCTCTGGTGATCTCTCCGGCCACTGCTGTCAGCTTATTTACACGTCCGCTAAGATTATTGGCAAATGCTGTTCCTATGAACAGGGCCACCAGGAAAAGAGCTATTGCAATCACAAGGACAGATGCCAAAATTTTGAAAACATCTGCAGTAATCTCACGTCTGTCAATATAGTAATAAAGCGTCCATCCGTTGCTTGTATGCTCCGAGGGGCAGAGGAAGTAATCATT
>CAMVRW010000070.1 GCA_947169985.1 uncultured Butyrivibrio sp.
GCCTTGATGTTGTCATAAATTCCACTGGTATCCTGCTTGGTTGTAAGCTGGATTCCTGTCTGTTTCTGCTTAGCTGTAATAGTAAGGCCGTTGATATCAAATACATTATTCTTTGATGTATATTCTACACCGTTAAGTGTGATCCTTGCATCAGCTCCAGCCACATAGTTAACACTGTCTGCTTCACTTGCTACATCATTACCGTCTGCATCCACAAATGAAAATCCTAAAGCGCTCATAGCATCTGTTGACTCTAAGTGGAAGGAAGCATCCTTTCCAGCCTCTTTAGCAGATACATAGAAGCGGGCATTGTTCTCATCAAAGTTGAAGTTAAGCTTTGTCTTAGTTTCTGAAGATGATGCGTTTCTGAGCTTTGTAAGAACATCACTTATAGATTCATTTGCATTAACCTTAACAGAGATAACATCTGTATCACTGTCACCGATCTTGAACTTAAGCTCTCCGCCATCTTCAAGCCCCAAATCCTTCATAGTTGTTGAAGTCTTGGCATTACCACTTGCGGTTGAAAGCTTCTTACCTGTAAGGTAGGAGCTGGTTGCAAGATCATTGATATCCAGAGTCTGTGTGGTATCCATTGCGCCTTCTCCGGTAACAATAGATACTGCATCCTCATGGGAGGCTGTTGTAACCTTCTTTGTGTAAGCAGTTGAAAATCTCAGATTACTAAGGGCGCCATTGTAGAAGGACGTAACCTTCTTATTTAATTCTTTCCACTTTTCCTGTTTCCAGGTAAGCTTTTTCTGATCACCCTTGAAATTATCCAGCTTGGTCTGTTTGGTACTGGTGAGAGCGGTTATGATACTCTCAGTATCCAGACCGGAATTCATTCCAGTAATTCTAATAGGCATATGTCTTCTCCTTTCTCAATCCGTGAGCATAAAATGGAAATCCGTTTCCTTTGCTACGCAAGGAAGCAATTGTGCAATAAAGTTGCTTCGCAAGGCACAATTGCCAACTGCGTCATCTTCGCACGTCACTTGCAGCGTAGTGCAAGTGACTGGAGCTTACCTCTTTTCATCAACCATGATGCCTGCGATTTCCCAAACCTTTGCGATCATATCCAAAGTCTCGTCCGGCGGGAATTCCTTAATAACCTTCTTGGTATCCTTGTCTACCATCTTAATAGTGACACGATTTGTCTTTTCATGAATTCCAAATACCGCCTCGGCATTGGACTTCACGTTCTTGCTCATCTCCGAGATGGCTTTTCTAACCTTCTCGTTGTCCTCTTTGATCTGTTCCTCAGTTTCCATCATGCGAGCCTGAGTATCAGCAAAATTCTGAGCCCCACCCTGTCCGTTTGAGTCCGCAGAATTATCTGCTGCCTCAACCTTAAGTTCAATTGTTGGCGCAGCTGCCTCATAATTCGCAATCTCTGACTGAGACTGATTCTGATCAGCAATCTTTGTTTTTACCTGTGGCATTGTCTGCTGGATAAGCGGACTAAAGCCGTTAATTGCATCCATTCCCATAATCCTATACCTCCGTGTCAGAACTGGGCTCAAACTATTTGTAGATTACCTTTCTGCATGAAAAAATAAGTGTCTATGCACGATTTCTTATCTCATATATCGGTAAGGAACATCATTTCTTTATAGAAAAAAACACCTAAAACAAAAAGTTTTATAAAAATTTTAGATTTCAAGTATATTAGGAAGAAGTTTTGTATAAGCAAACTCCTCAAAAACCTTTTTCTGCCCGTTCCTGGCTATCTCCATTCTCTCCTCATCATGCTCAAGATAGTAGGCAGCTTTGGCAATCAGTTCCTCCGGAGTCCTTGCTATAGCAAGTTCCTTCCCATCCTCGAAGTACTCCGAAATCTCATCAGTATAGGTAGTTAAAAGAAATCCTCCTGCGGCCAACACATCCACAACCCTAAGGGATACTCCTGAAAGGATGCATCTAAGTCCGATATTCAGGTTTATCTTGCTCTTATGAAACACCTTTGGCATCTTGGTAGAGTAATCTGCTATACCAAGATTGCTTACCCCTGAAACAGGCTTTGCATCAGGGTTTGTGTAAATGACAGTGTCAAAGTTCTCGCCCATCCTCTCAAGGATCTTTCGCCTCTCATTAACTGTCACTTTCTTTCGAAGCACATCCCTTATAACATTGTCGTAGTCAATCTCGTATTTTCCTGTCTGTTCAAACTTTATGTACTGCCTGAGCCTGTCTATGTGAGCCTGGGTCACAGCCTTCTCATCGGTAAAAAGATCATGCCCATAGATCTTTTCCTGAGCCTCTATCACAATATCCATGTACTGCTTAAGCTCCGGTGGCAGATATTTCACCTGGTCATAGAAGTTAAACTCATTGTCATAAAGGCTTCCAAGAAAAGACACATCGTGCCAATATACAATATTCCCCCCGGTCTCTTCATCCATCTTTCGGCACATAGCCTCAAGCCTCTGAGCATTTACTCCAAGAGGCGAGTAGTTTACTGTCTTAACACCTTTGTCCCGAAACTGCCCATAGAGCCACTTATCAAAGACATATACGTGATTAACCGGATTAGTTATGGTGTGGGAATCCAGCGTATAGTGTGGGCAGTCAAACACCCAGGACACATAAGGCACTCCATATTTCTGGCACACCTCAGAAATATTAGGATAATAATCAAAGCTGTAAACCAGGTCGAAATATCTTTTTCCTGTGCTGTCCTTCCTATCAAACTGCGCCTTGAACTTCTTCTCAATTTCAGGAGTAACTTCAAATCCGGACAGATCCACTTTTATGGTCTCAACCTGATGCCCCAGCCTTATCATGGCATCCCGGCAGTCCTCGCCGTTAAACTCATCCCAGTCGTAGTATAAAATCCGCATAGATCTCTTTTCCTAAAGCTATTTGTTTTATAAAGAAAAACACGGTCACCACCCAAGGTGGCAACCGCGTCCATTTAGTAGTCTTTTCGTATCAAAGCAGCTTCTTCAGAGCTTCGATTCCAGCCACGTCTGTAGCTTCCTTATTCTCATTCTGGATCTGTATGTAAACTTCTTTTCTATAAATAGGAATTTCCTTTGGTGCTGAGATTCCGAGTTTGATCTGGTCTCCCCTGATATCAAGAACGGTGATCTCAATGTTGTTATTGATAATTATAGCCTCGTTCTTTTTTCTTGATAATGCTAACATATTCAGCCCTCCTTAGCCCTCTTTGTTCTTCTGCAGGATGTCATAGATAGGGAACTTAACAGGATAGTCGTCATTATCAACTATGCACTGAGCACCTTTCATATCCTTAACATTAATGATGAACGGTCCCATAAGGTTTACAGTCATCTTTGTAAGGTCATGAGGTACGGTAACAGTTACAAGAACCAGGATATCTTCGTCGGTCAGCTCCCCAATGCCTTCGATCTTATCCTTGTCAATTTCCGGTTTGTAATCAGGGCAAACAACAAGCGGATCCATAACCGGCATAGCAAATCCAGGCTCATCAATGGACTGAAGCCACTTGATAGTGCTTGAGCCCTGCTCTTCGTCGTGCATCAGTGTAAATTTCTTCAAATCTGGAAATCCAATAATTCCATTAGGAAATTCAATTATCTTGTTATCTTCAACTTCTACTTCGCCGAAAATTCTTGTTGCTAATTTCATGATGTAACCTCCATTGTCTTAAGTGGCATTGCTACACATTAATTATATACGTTATTTCGTGTTTTGACTACACATTAAATGTAGTTCATCAAAGAAGTCTGACTAATCTTTCCTGTGGCCATAAGGCTGGCTTCGTAGGTAACCTGAGCAGTGGTGAGCTTGGTTGCAGCCTCTGCCAGATCTATGTCCTCGTTATCAGACTGCAGAGTCTTGAAGGTGGTGGTCTGATTCATAAGTCTTGTATTGATAAGATCAAGTCTCTTGGACCTTGTTCCGTTATCTGTAACAGCGATGTTTGCTGTATCCAGGGCCTTCTGCATTGATGTGATCTTGTGCTCGAATTCCTTCTGGATCTCTTCCCTCAGGAAATCGTAAGCCTTCTGGGCTGATTCTATCTCGTTCTGGACCTTGGCCTTCTTGGCGTCATCTGTGGTGCTGGCCAGCTTTTCCTTCAGAGTGGTCAGTGTGCTATTCATCTGCTGAAGCTCACCAAGTTTACTTGAAAGGTCGTTTACATCTCTTTTAACATTGGTTGTGAAAACCGCATCAGCTGTTGTATTTACTACAACCGACTGAGCAAATCCCACGTCATAGGCTATATCATGGTCACCATTTCCGTGATTGTAAAGGATGGTCTTCCCGTTTTCATCAGTGTAGTTACAGGTGAAAAGATTCTCAGGTCTGATATCTCCGCTCTCCCACTCCTTCTTATCGTAAACCACATCAATTGTGTTGGCATTGATGATATCAGGAAGAGTTGAAAACTTATCTGTAAGGGCCTTATTCAGGAGTACATCACCGGTTGCTGCGTTTAGATAAGCAACAGCGCCGTCAGGAGTGTTGTACAGATCCTCATAGGCAGCATCTATGTCGGCCTCGGTACTGGTCGAATAGATGATATGATTCGCATCCAGTAAAAGAGAAGTCTCAATATATGAAGTTTTAACGCTGCCATTTGCAGTTAACTGAACAACTTCATTGCTATAGGTACCATCAGCATTCTCCACCGCTGTAGTATTCTTAAGAGTAAGTGTGCCATCACTGTTAACTGTTACCTCATACCCGGAAGCACCAAGCTTCATGGTGTAGCTCTGGTCAATAGCCGGAAGTATTGGTACATTTATTACCTTTTCTTCCTGACCGGCGGCAGATGTATAGGTGATTGTAGAAACAGGCTTTGTCACCAGCTCTGTGTAGGCTGAGTCCACCTTGGACGTTCCTTTTTCATAGGATCCGTCAGCCTTGATATAAAGTGTGTAATCAGGCACATTTATATCTTTACCGGCAATAATCTTATAGCCACCATTATCCTGAGCAACTGCCTTATAGGCTATTCCTTCACTCTCAATCACTATCTCTGAGCTGTCACTGCTGACAGGAACTGCCGCATAGCGTGTTACTCCATCTGTATCCTTAAAGGTAATATTTAAAACCTTGATAGGTTCTGCTGTTGAGATCGAACTTGTTGCTGGCTGCTCCAGCTCTTCCCTGTACTTCAGGGTTGCTGTATTGCCATCTCCCTTAACATAATTCAGGTTGTCGTAGGAAAGACGAATTCTTCCTGCAGTTCTTTCTACTATCTCATTCTGAAGGGTTGCCTGAGTGCCATCGTTTAATATAGTAGCTGAATCCAGTTTGTACTTTCCCAGGATCCTGCTTGATTCCATTATATTTCCAGCCTTGAACTCATCATTGATATCTGTATATTCAGCTGTTGTAACCTTATCAAATGTAAGGGCAGTATCTGTTCTGTAGCCTGTGAATATGTATCTTCCTGCATAATCCACATTTCCTGTGGAGTAATACTCTTTTGCCAGGGCATCCATCTGTGTGATTATGGTTGAAAGATCATCGATGGTCAGGTCCTTGTTGGCACCCTTTGTTGCCTGTTTAACACAGTCTGTAAGTACCGATGTAACTGTAGAAAGCGCATCAGCAGTAACCTGAAGCCAGCTCTCAGCATCCTTGGCATTCTTTTCATAGTACTGGGAAAGCTGTGTTACGTTGCTCCTTAGCCTCAGTGCTCTGATGGCGATAACAGGATCGTCTGAAGGTCTTGTTATCTTCTTGCCTGTGGACATCATGGTGTTGAGCTGATCCTCTGTCACCTTGTTGTTATTTATGTTGTAGAGTGAATTGTTCTGCATGATCTTGTTGGTGATGCGCATTTGGTACCTCCGTTTTCTTATATCCTGCCTGTCTCAAGATATATTAAATATCGGTATGTTATACACCAGTCTGAAGTATCAATCTGTCGTAAATTTCTGTCAGGGTCTGTATCATTTTTGATGAAAGTGTATATGCATTCTGGTATTTAACCAGGTTAGCAGCTTCCTCGTCTTCATCAACACCTGAATCTGACAGCCTCTGATTGCCTATTGTGTTTTCCAAAGCTGTATAGGTGTCCTCCAGAACCTGGGAATTGCTCTTATTAAGAGCCACATCAGCCAAAACTTTTGTAAGGAATTCTCCGGAGGTTGCTCCTCTGAAGATCTTTTTAGTCTTGATCATATTCTGGAGCTTTGTAAGGTTTCCAAACTCTGACTCACCTTCCGTAAGATCTGCCTTTGTAGCAAGTCTGTTTGAATTATCCAAAAGAACTGCACTTACCGTGAAGTTTCCTCCACAAACCTTGTAATATCCCTTGTTCTCAGAAAGTGAAGTCAAAAGTTCGTAGGAATACTCACTTTCCACTCCGTTCCCCATACTACCGGTAAGAACTGATACTCCATCAAGAGAATCTGATGTGTATCCTGATACCATTATCTGGTTCATCTGATTAGAGAATTGACGGATCCACTCATTCATCTGTTCCATATAATAAGGAATTCCCTGATAGCTGTTGGAGTAACCGATCTTTACTGACTTTCCTGGATCCGGAATACTGCTCAGAGTATCTTCGTCAATCAGGAATGTATATGTAGAATCTCCGTCGTATTCCCAGCTGTCATACTTATATGTCTTAGCACCTATCTTAATGGTTCCATCTTCTGGAATAGTACACTTTGTCATATCCTTAAGGTATGAAGCTTCAACATTAACAGTTACAGCCACCTTGCCATCCGGTCTTGACGGATCCACTCCGTCAGCAGGAACACTTCCGTGGAAGTACTGGGAATTGTTTCCATCCCTCAATGCAAGGAGTCCCTGAAGTTCGCCGCCAATCAGCTGTGAATCCAGCGCAAAGTCTGAAAGTTCATTTACATTATCTCCATCCTTATAGTTGGCACTTCCCCACTTGATATCGAAAAGACCTTTCACATCATTCTGATTAGTGGCGCCGTCATCGTCTCTTGAAACACATATCATCTTCTTATATTCATAGGTATCAACCAGTTCATAGGCACCTGCCACCCAGATCTGGAATCTTGTAGCGCCTGTGTCCCTATCCGGCTGTGTTTCATCAACGATAGGAGTTTCCTTTGTCTCTACAGAAATGATCTTGGAAAGTTCATCCACAAGAACATCTCTTTTGTCCCTCAGCTCATTAGCTTTGGTTCCTGTCATCTCGATGATATTGATCTGCTTATTTATCGAAGCCACTTCCTGAGCTATGGCACTTACCCTGTCTGCACAGAGCTTGATCTCTGCATTGACATCTGCCTGCTCATTCTGAAGGCTGTTGTATACGTTATTAAAGTACTCAGTAATGCTCTTAAGGCTTGAAACAAAAGTTGACTTGGTCTCGGTTGTTCCTGCAGCTGTCTTTACTGACTCCAGAGCAGCTTCCATCTTATTGAAAAGAGATGAGAACCCGGTTGTACCGTCATCATCCAGATACTGCTCGATGAGTCCGTTGTAGTAGTTCTTCTGCTTGACGTTACCAAGAAGGCTCTCATTATTTCTGTACTTAACATCGTAGAAGCTGTCCCTGACTCTTTCAATGGCGATGGTATCTACACCTGCGCCTGCACAACCATATGTGGCAAAAACTCTCAGGGCGTTGTTGGCTTCCTGATCCACCTTCTGCCTTGTGTAGCCGTCTGTGTTGGCGTTGGATATATTGTTTGCTGTGGTGTTCAGGGCTGCATTTGATGCTCTAAGTCCTGAAGCTGCGATATTAAGACCAAAAAACTGAGATACCATAGCATTTCTCCTTTTGTAACGTCGGGGGTAATTAGCCAAGGCTTGTTACTAAGTGCTCCAGCATTTCGCTGACTACGTTTATGAATCTACTGGATGCGTTGTAGGCGTTCTGGAACATTATCATGAACTCCAGCTCCTCATCGCTTGATACTCCAACGATCTGTTCTCTTGCTGCACTTACAGAATCAACTGTCTGCTGCTGAGCTTCCTTGATACTGTCATACACATCACCTGAGTTTGCCACCTGTGAAACCAGGCTGTTGTAATAGGTGATGAAGCTGTTCCTTGTAGTTACGTTAGGGTTCAGTGTGTACTGTTCCTTGGTGAAAGCCTCTTTTAACTTGGTTACTGTATCGTTATCCTCGTTTCCATCAACTGTCCTATAAGTGAATAGAGTTGGCTCCTGAATGAGTTTGGAATTTATCTGGGTGTTCTTTATAGTGAAGCCTGTCTTGATGTTCTTTCCAAGAAGTGCTCTTTGCTCATCTGTAAGTTCTGCCTCACGTTGAGCCAGGATCTCCTCTCTTTGTTCCAGTGTTATTCCTTCCGGAAGGTCTTTTTCCAAATTCAGACCATTGAAGTTATATCGGATGGTGTCATCCTCATTGGCACATACAAAAAGTGTAAAATCCTTGGCTTCTCCAACAGAGCCATCGATGAAAGCGGGATTGCTTTCTGCCTTCTCCATAATATCGTTTATGGTGGTCATGATGTTGTGAACCATCTGATCAAATTCTGCCTGGACATTCATGATGACTGACTGGGATATGTTACTGTTGTAATAATCATCGCTCTCTACGATATCGTGGTAGGTTCCGTTATGGTCGCCTCTTGCAAGGAGCACTGCTCGAAGCTTTCCTATATCTGTATTTGTTGTGGTTGAGATGTTCTGTGTCAGATCAAAGATGTGCGCTCCGTCAATTGAAACCACTGTCTTTGTACCGTCTTTGTTGTCCACTGTCTTTGCTGCGTATTCCCAATAGGGAGTTGCATATCCTGCAGAGCTTTCAAGGGTCACATCTATTCCCATATGATTAACGTGATCTGTTGTTACAAATGTGGATCCTTCGAAAAGAACTGTCACATTACCGAAGATATCCTCTGAATATTCAATCTTTCCATATTCAGCAAGTTTATCTAAAAGAAGATTTCTCTCATCTCTAAGGTCGTTGGCCTTTTCCTGTCTGCCTGACTCTATTTCAACGATGTCCTCGTTAAGCTGGCGAATTCTGTCGCCGTACTCATTGATGTTGTCAACCATTCCCTTTACTGTTGAGTCAAGATTTTCCTGGTAGGAAACCAGACCGTCATATACGCTCTTGGCTCTTGTAAGGAATTCATTTGCTCTTGTAACAAAAGAGCTCTGGGTTACGGCAGAGCATGGATCCTTAGCCATCTCCTGTACTGATACCCAGAGGTTATTAAGTGACTGTGCAAATTCAGTTCCTTCCATCTCCTGGAGCTGATCTTCTATCTCTTCAAGGGCCTTAAGTGAAACGTCATAAAAAGCGTACCTTCCTGATTCCTGTCTGTAGGAAATATCAAGAAAATCACTTCTTACCTGCTTACAGTTATTGTAGTTAACACCTGTACCTATCTGCTTCCAGGCTATTATGTCGTATTTCTGTTCCAGGGTCTGATATGCTCTTGTTCCCTGAGACACCTGTTGTCTGGTGTAGCCTACGGTATCCAGATTCGCCATATTATGTGCTGTTGTGTTCAGCGCATTCTGGGATGTCTGGAGTCCCGAAGTACCTACATATAAGTTGGCCATTAAAGACATTCGATTGTCCTCCTGGTATTTCTTTTACCCTAAAAAAGGCAAAATTAAAGACACTACCGCGAATTACGGTATTCACCCGGGTGGATTATCTACATGCAACCCGTACCACTTATCCTTGAAGTGGTACGTTACTGCTTTGCATCAAACCCGCCCGATGTGTAACCTAAACATTCGCCTGTAGTGTCTGCAGCTCTTGAGTAATTCGCCGTCTG
>CAMVRW010000071.1 GCA_947169985.1 uncultured Butyrivibrio sp.
TGGCAGCCATACCGATACAGATTGTGCTTACATCGCACTTGATGTAATGCATTGTGTCGTAAATAGCCATTCCGGATGTGATCTCTCCTCCGGGGCTGTTGATATACATGTGGATATCCTTATTAGGATCCTCAGCTTCAAGGAAAAGAAGCTGTGCTACCACGATACTTGCTGATGTTGAATTTACTTCTTCACCAAGGAAGACGATTCTTTCTTTTAACAGTCTGGAATAGATATCATAGGATCTCTCTCCACGGCTGGTCTGTTCAATGACGTAAGGTATTAAACTCATTATTCCACTCCTTCTATCTTACTTATGTGCATAGTACCACTACATACCACAAATACACTTACCATTATAGAGCAAAAAGAGCGCCACGGTCAAATCGCAGCGCTCTTTACTAATATTAATCAGATCTGTTAAATTAAGCCTCTTCTTCTGTCTTCTTCTTTCTTGTTGCTCTCTTAGGCTTCTCCTCTGTAGCTTCAGCATCGTCAGCCTTCTTTGTTGTCTTTCTTGTTGTTGTCTTCTTAGGCTTCTCTTCTGTTGCCTCAGCATCAGCAGCCTTCTTTGCCACCTTCTTAGCTGCCTTCTTAGCGCCTTCCTTAACGTTCTCAACAAGGAAAGTAGCTGCCTTCTGTACTGCAAGGTCGCTTCTGAGCTGCTTCTTCTCTTCGTCAGACATAAGCTCCTTAAGCTTCTCAACATCCATCTTGTACTGATGTGCCATGCTCTCAAGCTCAGCCTCAAGGTCTGCATCAGAGATCTCGATGTTCTCCTTCTCAGCAACAGCCTCAAGAACAAGTCTTGACTTGATTCTCTCGATAGCCTGTGGCTTAACCTGTGCAAGCATCTGGTCTACAGAGCTGCCTGTGTACTGGAGATACTGATCCATGTTCATGCCCTGCATCTGAAGTCTCTGAGCAAACTCATTAACCATCTGTCTCTGCTGTGTCTCTACCATAGCCTCAGGAAGCTCCATCTCTGAATCCTCGATAACGGCTCTTACTACAGCATCCTCTCTCTTTGCCTTCTGGTCTGTTTCCTTCTTGGTAACGAGCTTATTCTTTACATCTTCCTTGTACTCTGCAAGGGTATCGAAACCTGCATCGCTAGCGAACTCGTCGTTGAGCTCAGGAAGCTCTTTTGCTCTGATTGAATTAACCTTGCACTTGAAGGTAGCATCCTTGCCTGCAAGATTCTCTGCCTGATAATCCTCAGGGAACTTAACGTTTACATCGCCTTCCTGGCCGATCCCAAAGCCAACAAGCTGCTCCTCGAATCCAGGAATGAAAGCACCTGAACCGATTGTAAGAGGATAATCTGTTCCCTTACCGCCTTCGAATGCAACTCCATCAACAAATCCCTCGAAATCAAGAGATACTGTATCGCCATTCTGAACAGCTCTGTCAGTAACGTCAATTGATCTTGCGTTCATCCCTCTCTGCTTATCAATCTCAGCATCAACCTCTTCGTCTGTTACGTCAAGGTCCATCTTCTCTACTTCGATTCCCTTATATTTTCCAAGCTTAACCGGTGGCTTAAGGGCTACTTCTGCTGTGAAGATGAAGTCCTTACCAGCCTCAAGCTGCTCAACATCAATCTTAGGTGAAGAAACGATATCCTCTCCGCACTCTGTTGCAGCCTTAGGATACTGCTCCTCAATAAGTTCGTTAGCTGCATCCTCATAGAATACACCAACACCGTACATCTTCTCGATCATCTTACGAGGTGCCTTACCCTTACGGAATCCAGGAAGCTGGATCTTGTTCTTGTTCTTCTGATAAGCCTTCTCGATAGCCTTCTCAAGCTCTTCAGCCGGAACTGTGATTGTAAGCTTAGCCATGCTGTTTTCAAGCTTTTCTACTGTTACGCTCATTTTATATCTCCTTTATTCCTTTATATGCAGAGCTGCACGTTAACAACTCTTTTCTCTCTTGCCTCTTGGCACAGTCGCCTAAGAATTATACCACAGAGACTTAAAATAATCTACTATTTTTCTATTGATAGATAATTCACGAAATCCAAAACCAAAATTTATGTATAATCATTAAATTTTTATTATATTCTCGTAATTTCGTTATATTCCACATCCATAAGTTGTATAATTCATTTTACAGTTATTTCTTTAATAATAGGATGGAGGCATGTTATGGCTAAAGAAGCAAAACCCAAAGCATCAGGTTCCGTAAAGTTTTCAGACAGCATCAAAACCAGACTCATAGCAATAATGCTGATGATCGCCATTATTCCTTTGGCAGTATCTATCATAGTGAGTTACAACACATCCACCAACAGGGCAATTGACGATTCCATCAAGACCCTTAATTGGCAGGCAAATTTCATTGAATCTGAGTTCGACTCCATTATGAGCCAGAACATCACTGCCATGAAGGCCATTGCAGCAGCTCCCTCAACTAAGACCTTCTACGTAAATCCCACGGATCTTACTACAGCCTCCAGAGCTCAGGACTACCTGAACACCGTTGATGCACAGCTGGCTGACGGCAACATTACGGTTCTGACAGGTCCTGACGGAATGCAGCTTCTTCGTGCTTCCGGAAATCTTGTTGACGTTAGCTCAAGAGAATATTTCATACAGGCCATGAACGGCAATGCCTATGTTTCAGACGTTATTACCTCCGCATCAACAGGTCTTCGCCAGACAACCATTGCAGTTCCCGTATATGGCGATGATGGTTCAGTTGTTGGTGTGGTTCAGCGTAACTACGACCTTCAGAACTTCCATGAATTCCTCAAGGAAGAAGCAGATGATGCCTTTATCGTGGACAGATCCGGTATGATGGCAGCCATGTCCACCATGGAGATAACTGCAGAAAATGAAAATGATATAGATGTTTCCGGAGCACCTTTTATGACCAGCTCCGATGTAAACGGTACTTACCAGCAGGATACAGGTTCCTACGACTCCATAATCTGCTATGTTAAATCACCTACCACAGGCTGGACAGTTGCCTGCGGAGAAAATCTTACAGGCATTAAAGCATCAGCCAGATCCTCTGCAATAATAGTCATTATCCTTGGAGTAGTGATGGCTATAATAGCAGGAGTCATCTCCTTCATGATGGCAAAAGCCTTCACAGAGCCTATTGGCGACGTTAACGACACCCTTTCAGCTCTGGCTGACGGACGCTTCAAACCAATCGACAAGCATCAGAACAGAAAAGATGAATTTGGCGGAATGGTAAAGAGCACCAACGTGGTTATTCAAAAGCTTCAGGAGATTGTTGCCAACATAAAGACTTCAGCAACTGATGTTGGATCATCCTCCGAAGAGCTTTCAGATATGGCAAACCAGATTTCTCAGACAGCAGAGGACGTTTCAAATGCCGTTCAGGAAATTGCATCAGGTGCTACACAGCAGGCTGATGAGATCCAGAGTGCATCTGAGAATGTAGGCAGGATTGGCGAAGCTGTAGGCGATGTACAGACCTCCACCGACTCCCTGTCAGATCTTGCCGGCAAGATGAAAGAAGCTTCTGAAGTATCCAGCGCGTCCCTTGCTTCCCTTCAGAATTCCTCATCTGAAATGACCACAAAGATTGATGACATTTCAAGAACAATTGCAGCTACTCAGGAAGCTGTAACAAATATAAATGACAAGGTAGAAGGAATCGCTTCCATAGCTACACAGACCAACCTCCTTTCACTGAATGCTTCTATCGAGGCAGCAAGAGCCGGAGAAGCAGGAAAGGGCTTTGCAGTTGTTGCTGAAGAGATCGGTAAGCTTGCTGATGACTCAAAGGCAATGGCTGATGATATCAGAAAAGAGATGGATGTCCTCCTTGAGCAGTCCAAGGCAGCTGTACAGGCAGCTGAAGACGTAAAGCAGGGCAATCAGGATCAGCAGATCGCTCTTGGAGAGACACTGGATGCAGTAAATGGAATGCTAAGCGACATCGGAAGCACCGTTGGTGGCGTACAGCTCATTTCCCAGGGAGCAGAGCAGTGTGATACCTCCAAGAATGCTGTTGTAGATGTCATGAGTGCTCTTTCAGCAATCTCTGAAGAAAACGCAGCATCTTCCGAGGAAACAGGTGCTTCCATGCAGGAGCTTTCCGCAACAGTTACTACTCTTGCAGGCTCAGCAAACGGTCTGAAGGAGATAGCAGAAAAGCTCAACAAGGAGATGGAATTCTTCAAATCATAAGCATCAATACGATAGAATATATGGGGATTGCCATCATGCAATGTGGTGGCAATCCTCTTTTTTTGCTACAATAAAAGGTAACATATTTAATGATTACCGGAGGTGGATATATGCAGGCGATCGTAGCCGTTGACAGCAACTGGGCCATTGGAAATAAGGGGCAGCTCCTTGTTAGCATTCCCGCAGATCAGAAGGATAATTTCAGAAGACGTACTCTTGAAAAGACCATTATCTATGGCCGTAAGACTTTAGAGACCTTCCCCCAGAAGATAGTTCTTCCAAAGAGAAGAAATATCATCCTCTCAACCAAACCCGATTACGAAGTGAGAAATGCAGAAGTTGCCCATAACAAAGAAGAGCTGTTTGAGCTCATAAAGGATGAGGATCCGGACGATGTTTTCATCATCGGCGGAGCCAGCGTCTACAAGGAATTCCTTGATGACTGCGACAGATGCATTGTTACCTTCATTGATAAAGTATATGAAGCAGATGCCTTTTTTCCTAACCTTGATAAACTTCCCGAGTGGGAAATGGTAGATGAGAGCGACGAACAGGTATATTTCGACATTACTTACACCTACAGGATATATGAAAAGAGAAAATAATTATCGCAAAGGGGTCTAAAGCAAACTATGTCTAAACGTAAAAGAGCCTTAGTGTTAATTAATCAAAAAGCTGGAACAGGAAAAGCAGGAAATGATACCTTCCCAATCATCACAGCCCTTGCTCAGGCAGACTATGAGCCAATAGTTTACCCTATTATTCCGGGCACGGTTTTTTCTTCTGATATGCTCCTTGATGAGTATGACGGAAAGATAGATCTGGTGCTGTGCAGCGGCGGAGACGGTACATTGAACCACGTGGTCGAGGCCATGATGTCCATGAAAAAGAAGCCTCTCCTGTCCTACATTCCCAACGGAAGTACAAACGATTTTGCCAGGGGTCTGGGAATACCTTCCACCAGAGCAAAAGCTTTGGAGGTTGCTATTCATGGCAAGCCCTACTCCTATGATCTTGGCAAAATGAACAATAACTATTTCAACTACGTGGCAGCCTTTGGTGCCTTTTCAAAGGTAAGCTATGCCACAGATCAGGACCTGAAGAATGTCCTTGGCTATGCTGCCTACGTAATAAGCGCCATTGCAGAGCTGCCCCAGAATATCGGCTGCAGCACCCACATGAGAGTTGAAGCCGACGGAATCGACGAAGAAGGTGACTACCTCTTTGGCTCCATGAGTAACTCTGCCTCTGTAGGTGGTATGAACCTCTTTGGAGACACTGACATTAAGCAGGATGACGGCAAGATGGAGCTTATGCTGATCCGCGCTCCCAAGAACCTTACAGAATTCAATGCGATCCTGGCAGCCCTTGCTTCCAAAGAAGCAGGAAATCCCTATATCACCTTCAAACAGGTCAGCTACGCCAAGTTCTCCTGCGCTGAAAACGTGGAGTGGACCCTGGACGGCGAATTCGGTGGAGCCTACAGGGACACTGAGATCCAGGTAATAAATAAAGCTATCACCATCATGGTTAAGCCATAAAAGGAACCGCCTCCGTTTACCACGGAGGCGGTTCCTTTTGTCTTAGATCGCAATAGGAATATCCTTAAGCTGTTCTCCTGCTACTTCGTAGCCTTCAAGGGAAACGTCGTTTCTTGTGAATTCATAGAAGTCCTTTACGTCAGGATTTAAGTGGAACTTAGGTGCAGGCAGCGGCTTTCTTTCGATAAGTTCCTTGATAAGAGGTACGTGCCTGTCGTAAATGTGCGCATCTGCAATGACATGTACCAGCTCACCCACGTTCATGTCGCAGACCTGAGCCAGCATGTGCACAAGGACCGCATACTGTACCACATTCCAGTTATTAGCCGCCAGAACGTCCTGAGATCTCTGGTTCAGGATCGCATTCAGAGTCAGTCTGTCCTCTCCCGGCTTCTGGGTTACATTGTAGGTAACACTGTAGGCGCAAGGGTACAGATGCATCTCATGAAGATCCGAGAATACATAGGTATTGGTCATTATACGCCTTGAGAACGGATTGTTCTTCAGGTCGTAGATGACCCTGTCCATCTGATCAAACTCTCCCTCCTTGTAAAGGCTCTTTTGCCCAATCTGGTAGCCGTAGGCCTTTCCAATGGAGCCTGTCTCATCAGCCCACTCGTCCCAGATATGGCTGTTAAGATCATTGATATTGTTGCTCTTTTTCTGGTAGATCCAAAGAATCTCATCGGTGGCGCTCTTAAGGGCTGTCTTCCTGAGAGTCATGATTGGGAACTCCTTGGAAAGATCATACCTGTTTACCACGCCAAATTTCTTGATAGTATAAGCCGATGTTCCATCAGGCCAATGAGGACGTACCTTCTCCCCCTCTGTTGATGTGCCATTCTCCAAAATATCCTTACACATGTTGATAAAAAGTTCATCTGCGTATGCCATTTTTTCCTCCCTTGTATTTCTATTTTACTCAATCCCTCTATCGCGACCACTTGTCGCAAAGCGAATTTATCTGATCCGCAAACTTTGCCTTGTCCTTGTTGGAAATACCCTCTGACTTGGCTATGATGCCCATAAGTCGCGCGCCTGCTGCCTTAAGACGTGCATAGACGTCAGAAACAATGGTTGATTCCTTCTTCTTGACCGGAACAGGAATACCCTCTTTAAGGATCTGTCCGGAGATGATATCGAACTCAGTTCCACTGTATGGGGCATAGGCATCGAAGCCGTGCTCCTCACTTAGGCATCTTGCAAAAGAACTGCAGACTGAATCTTCACCATGGACCACAAATACCTTCTTAGGTCTCCTCTTAAAAGCTTCAACCCATTCGATGAGCCCGTTCTTGTCCGCATGTCCGGAAAGGCCCACCAGTTTGGTAATCTCCGCAGCAACATCAATGGTCTCACCAAAGAGCTTAACCTGCTCAGCCCCGTCCACAAGAGCTCTTCCCGTGGTTCCCACAGACTGATAGCCCACGAACAAAATGGTGCTCTCAGGTCTCCACAGATTGTGCTTAAGATGATGCCTGATCCTTCCGGCATCGCACATTCCGGCAGCAGAGATGATGACCTTCGGCTCCGGATCCTCGTTGATAGCTCTGGACTCCTCCGTTGTAATAGAAAGAGTAAGTCCAGGGAAAGTTATAGGATTGATGCGCTTTTTGATGAGTTCCAATGCCTCCTCATCATAGCAATCAAACTGGTTCTTCTGAAATACTTCCGTAGCCTCCACAGCCAGTGGACTGTCCACAAATACCGGGAAGTTAGGAAAAGAGCTAACAAGCCCCTCTTTCTTTATTATCCTGATAAAGTACAGTATCTCCTGTGTTCTGCCAACAGCAAAGGAAGGAATAACAACATTTCCGCCCCTTGCAAAGGTTCTGTCCAGTATCTTTGCAAGATCAGCCACATAGTCGGACTTCTCCTCAGCATGAAGTCTGTCACCATAAGTGGACTCCATGATAACGTAATCCGCTTCGTCAGTGTACTGAGGATCCTTGATAAGAGGCTGATCCTTATTGCCTATATCACCGGAAAAGACAAGCTTCTTCGATACATTCTTTTCCTGAAGCCATACCTCTATGCTGGAGGAGCCCAAAAGATGTCCGATGTCAGTGAATCTGATCTTAATGCCCTCGCAGACCTCAACCTCCTGACCGTAGCTACAGGGAACAATGCACCGAATAGCATTTTCTGCATCTTCCATGGTATATGCAGGCTCAAGCATAGCTATTTCTTTATTTCTTTTGCCCTTACGATTTCTCCACTCGGCTTCCTGCATCTGAATGTGGGCACAGTCACGAAGCATAATGCTGCAAAGATCTGCCGTTGCTTCAGTCGCAAAGATTTTTCCCCGAAAGCCCTTTGAATATAAAAGTGGGAGATTTCCTGAATGATCCACATGGGCATGAGTCAGAAATACATAGTCGATCTCCGGCGCAGATACCGGCAGCGGAACGTTTTCGAAATAGTTCTTTCCCTGCTCCATTCCATAGTCTACAAGAATGTGCTTTCCTGCAGCCTCGATATAATGACAGCTTCCCGTAACCTCATGGTCAGCTCCGATAAACATCAGCTTCATATATTCCGCCTCCATTACAGGTATAGTCATATCTGCTTCAATTATACCATGAAAGTTTAATCTAAAAATCATGGAAAAACCCCGTATCATCTGATAAAATATATAGGATTGATTTAATTAAATATAGGAGATTATGAAAAATGTATATTCGTGAATATGGCAAAAGAGCTTGCGTTATAGTACTGTGCGCAGCTACCCTTTTTGCAATGACCGCCTGCGGCAAAACTTCTGAAGAGGCAGAAGAAGGCGGAGCAACAGGTATTTCTTTTGAATCACTTGAGAATCTTCCTACTGAGGAAGTATCAGAGCCTGAAGCAGAGCCCCAGGAAAGCGATGAGCCTTATGTTCTTCCTGAAGGCATGTACTTCTCAGAGCTGACAGGCGAGCCCATCAGCGAGGATTTAAAGGACCAGCGTCCCATCGCAGCAATGGTTGACAACGAGATCACTGCTCTTCCTCACTTTGAGACCACAAGAGCCGATGTTGTTTACGAGCTTATGAACAGCACCAAGAACGACCGCATCACAAGACTTATGTGCGTTGTTAAGGACTGGGGTGCAATCGAGCAGCTTGGTAGTATCCGAAGCACAAGACCTACCAACATTCTTCTTGCATCTGAGTGGAATGCTATCCTGTGCCACGATGGTGGTCCATATCACAACGATGTTTACTTTGCTAAGGATTGGGCCAAGGACCATATCTCAGGATATTTCTCCCGTGTAGATAACGGCAAGTCAAGGGAGTTTACAGAGTACATCTTAAACGGAGACTTAGAGTCTGACATTGAGAGATTCAACATCTCCCGCACCTATAACGAGTTCGCCAACGAGGGCAGTCACTTCAACTTCGTTGAATATGGAAAAGAGATCAAGCTGGACGAGAAGTACGACCGCTCCTACACAGCAAATAAGATCGTTCTTCCATTTACTCACAACTCTTCACAGCTGGTTCTTAACTCTGACACAGGACTGTATGAGTACTACGAGTATGGTGAGCAGTACTTTGACGCGTCAAACCAGCAGCCACTTGCTTTTAAGAATGTGATCCTCCAGAAGTGCTCCTTTGCAGAGCTTGACGAGAATGGTTATCTTATCTATAACTGCATCAACGGAAGCGAGCTTGGATGGTACATCACCAATGGCGTAGCAAAGGATATCACCTGGTCCAAGACCAGTGAGACAGGTGTTACCAAGTACTATGATGAGACAGGCGCAGAACTGGAGATCAACACAGGAAAGACCTACATCTCCCTGATTCCTGATGATTCATGGGATAAGGTAATCTTCGAGTAATAATAATTGAGGTTTA
>CAMVRW010000072.1 GCA_947169985.1 uncultured Butyrivibrio sp.
AAAAGATATTATCTACAACAATTTGTGGAGCGAGACACCGTGCCGGACAAAGCTCTGGAAAGTCCATCCGATGAGGATTTGGAGACTTTTCTCGATATCGTAAAGCGCTTCGTTCCGAATGCCGAGATAAGAGGAACCTGATCTCAAACCACTATATATTGTGTTTTCGATTTTTCATTTATCTATATGTTGACATTTTGATTTTATTATGGTATCTTTTAAATATGCAAAGCGCCAGCGCTATCTGGCGCGTTTTTTATCAGTAAATGTATGTTTTGAAGGGGGTTTCTTATGTATCAGGTAGTAAAAAGAGACGGTACACTTGGCGAATTTAATATTTCTAAAATATCCGCAGCCATCACCAAGGCATTTGTCGCCCTGGAGAAGGATTACCATTCAAGTGTTATTGATCTTATCTCACTGAGAGTAGCATCAGATTTCGAGAGCAAAATAAAGGACGGAAAGATCACCGTAGAGGAGATTCAGGACAGTGTTGAGAAGGTACTGTCAGAAGCCGGCTACGCTGATGTTTCAAAGGCATATATTCTTTATCGTAAGCAGCGTGAGAAGGTTCGTAACGTAAACTCTGCTCTCCTTAATTATAAGGATATCGTTGACGACTATCTTAAGATCAACGACTGGAGAGTTAAGGAAAATTCAACAGTAACCTACTCCGTTGGCGGACTTATCCTTTCCAATTCAGGAGCTATCACAGCTAATTACTGGCTTTCAGAGGTTTATGACGATGAGATTGCAAACGCTCACAGAAGCGCTGCTATCCACATCCATGACCTTTCAATGCTGACAGGTTACTGCGCTGGATGGAGTCTTAAACAGCTTATCCAGGAGGGTCTTGGTGGCATCCCAGGCAAGATCACATCATCTCCTGCAAGCCACCTCTCTACTCTCTGCAACCAGATGGTAAACTTCCTTGGAATCATGCAGAACGAGTGGGCAGGCGCTCAGGCTTTCTCATCCTTTGACACATATCTTGCTCCTTTCGTAAGAGTTGATAATCTTTCCTATAAGGAAGTTAAGCAGTGCATTCAGTCCTTTGTTTATGGCGTAAATACTCCTAGCCGTTGGGGTACACAGGCTCCATTCTCAAACATCACTTTAGACTGGACTGTACCAAACGACCTTAAGAACCTTAACTGTATTGTAGGCGGAAAAGAGCTCGACTTCACTTATGGTGAGTGTCAGCACGAGATGGATATGGTCAACAAGGCATTCATCGAGATCATGATCGAGGGTGATGCCAACGGACGTGGCTTCCAGTATCCTATCCCTACATATTCAATAACAAACGATTTTGATTGGAGTGAGACAGAGAACAACAAGCTCCTGTTCGAAATGACAGCTAAGTATGGTACTCCATACTTCTCAAATTACATCAACTCAGATATGGAACCTTCAGATGTTCGTTCCATGTGCTGCAGACTTCGTCTTGACCTTAGAGAACTTAGAAAGAAATCCGGCGGATTCTTCGGTTCCGGCGAGTCAACAGGATCAATCGGCGTTGTTACCATTGATATGCCTCGTATCGCATATCTTTCAAAGGATGCTGATGACTTCTACAAGAGACTTGATCACCTTATGGATATCGCTGCAAGAAGTCTTCATACAAAGAGACAGGTTATCACCAAGCTCCTTGATCAGGGTCTTTACCCTTACACCAAGAGATACCTTGGTTCCTTCTCAAACCACTTCTCAACTATCGGCCTTATCGGCATGAACGAAGTGGGACTTAATGCAAACTGGATCCAGGCAGACATGACAGACAGAAGAACTCAGGAATTCTCCAAGGACGTTCTTAACCACATGAGAGAGCGTCTTGGTGAGTATCAGGTTATGTATGATGGAGAGCTGTTCAACCTTGAGGCTACTCCTGCTGAGTCCACAACCTACAGATTTGCTAAGCATGATAAAGAACTTTACCCTGATATCATCACAGCTAACATGAACGGAACTCCTTACTACACCAACTCATCTCACCTTCCTGTTGGTTACACTGAGGATATCTTCTCCGCTCTTGATATTCAGGACGAGCTTCAGACTCTTTATACATCAGGAACTGTATTCCATGCATTCCTTGGTGAGAAGCTTCCTGACTGGAAGGCTGCAGCTACTTTAGTTAGAAAGATTGCTGAAAACTACAAGCTTCCATACTACACAATCTCTCCTACTTACTCAGTATGTAAGGAGCACGGATACCTTACAGGCGAGCAGGCTGTTTGCCCTCACTGCGGAGCTAAGACTGAGGTTTACAGCCGTATCACAGGCTACTACCGCCCTGTTGCTAACTGGAATGATGGAAAAGCCCAGGAATACAAGGATAGAAAGGTTTACAACATCGGTACTTCCAAGCTCACACATGAAGGTCCAAAGGAAGTAAGCTTTGTAGAAGCAGCTGTTAAGAAGTCCAACACAGATGCTAAAAACAGCATTGATAACATCAACGATAACACAGTAATGCTCTTCAAGACCCAGACCTGCCCTAACTGCAAGATCGCAGGAAGCCTTCTTGATAAGGCCGGTGTTGAGTACAAGATACTTGATGCAAATGAGAATCCTGATCTTGTTGAGAAGTTTGGAATCATGCAGGCTCCAACACTGGTTATCGCTTCCGGTGATAAATTTGAAAAGGTTCTCGGAGTTTCAGACATCAAGTCCTGGATCCAGAACTCACAGGTATCATAATTATCGGTTCATAACGCGTGAATAGCTAGCCATCACGTCGTCTCCTAAATAAAATGACTCCCAGCCTCATTTAGGCTGGGAGTCATTTTATATGCACTAATCAATCTATTCCGTTGTACTTAAATACTACTGTGGTAATATCATCGTACTGTTCCTGACCTTTTGAATACTCTGCCAACTTGCGTCTTACCAGGTCATCCAGTTCATCCGGTGGCAGTTCCTTGCCCTCATTTAAAGCATCCGCAAGCCTCTTATCACCGAACAGCTCACAATTGATGTTATGAGCTTCTGTAACGCCGTCTGTGTAGAGATAGATCACATCTCCCTTGCCCAGAGTTACAGTATTAAGATTGAACTCTGCAAAATCCAGCGCTCCCATCAGCAGGCTGTGGTTATCTTCCACAATTTCAAAGTCGCCATTAGCTTTTTTAACTGCTGCATATACATGACCGGCATTGATAAAATTCAATTCTCCGGTGGAAAGAGTAATGATTCCGATCCACACAGTAACGAACATTGAATCGGCACTTTCCTCACAAAGCCTTACGTTGGCCTCCTTAATTGCATTCACCAGGTCACCTCCGTAAAAGAGGACCTGAGATTTTATCATCTGCTTACACAGCACCATGAAAAGAGCTGCTGTTATACCTTTACCTGATACATCTCCTATCATGAAAGCAAGGTGATCTTCATCCAGATAGAAGAAATCATACAGGTCACCTCCAACGTTCTTGGCTGGAACCATCTTTGCATAGATTTCATATCCCGGTTTATCGTAGAAGTCAGGATAAATTCTGGGAAGCATCTTTTCCTGAATCTGAGTGGCTGCCTTCATTTCCGTCTGGAGTTTCTCTTTTTCCGCGGCGTTTTCTACAATCTCATTAACATATTCCTTCATCCTCCGGGACATGGTCTCAAAGGATACTGCCAGTTCTTCTATCTCGTCACCGGTCTTGTAGAGATCCTCCATCTCAAAGGCCATATCCTCACCTACAAAGTCGGTGACAGCCTTGGTCATGTGATTGATAGGTTCAACACTTCTCTTGGCTAAAAAAGAAACCATTATAATAGAAATCTGCATAAATACTAACAGTATCAGAACCAGTAATAACAGGTGTCTGTTGAATTCATTGCCAATCCTATCCAGCATAGCATCTTTAAGGCTCTCCATTTGCTGGACCAGCTTGTTGGTGGGCTCCATCATCTCATCTTCCGATACAAATGCTATCTGAGTCCATCCAATAGTTATAAGCGGTGCGTGGGCTGCATAGTACTTCTCTCCATCAACCGTTACTATATCTGTGCCGGTTTTTCCGGATAGAGCACACTCAACAAGTTCAATCAGCTCAGGATTAACTGATGTTCTTATATCCGCGTCAGGATCATCACTCACCTTCAGCTCACCCTCTTTTCTTGGGGAGCATATAAGCTGTCCGGAATCACTTATCAGTATAGAAAAGCCCTCTTTTCCGATATTACGCTCTGTTATTTTTTTTTGAAGTATTTCCAGCTCTGTAGCGCCTTCAATAACTGCCACCAGTTCTCCATCTACATAGACCGGAACGCCAAAGACAATTACCTTAAAGTCATAGAATGCGCTTGCTACAGCATTTGAAAAGAAAACATCACCTTTCTTTACTGCACCCACATACCAGGGCCTTACTCTGGGATCGTAATCATTAACTTTACCATTCTCATCAAACTTTCTGTCAGACAGATCATCCATGGCTATTGTTGAACCATCAGGCAGAGCAACGTAACAATCGAAAGTGTAACCAACATTTCCTTTTACGATCTCTTTCATGGTGGGTGCCAGATTGGCAAGCCGCTCCAGCATCTCCATGCTCTTAGGATCAATATTTTCTACTCCGTTAGGGCAAAGAAGCTGCAAGGTGTATACTCCGGCATTTTCCTTACGTGGAGGAAGCACCTCTTTTCTTGCATAATTCTCAGGATGCCTGAAAACATCTTCAACCTGGTCTCTCATGATGCGCATATCATGATCCAAAATCCAGAATTCATCGTCTGTCTTATCTGCAGCCCAGGCTATCAGCTGCAGCAGAGAATCCTCTGTGAGAGATGACATAGAGTTCATATATTCACTTTGGACCAGATCCGTCTGATTCTCTCCTTCGGTCTGAACCACATTTTTCAGAATGGCAACCTGAACTCGGCTCATTGTCATGAAGACAAGGCCGAGAATAGCGACAAATATGACAGCGAACCTTATGAGTTTACCTGCAAGGCCCTTGGGCCACAGTTCCTTCAGATTATTCATAATATCACCCTGATTCATGCCTTTGTTATCTCAAGAAAATCTGTAAAACCACTTAGTTTAAGAATGTCATAAAATGTCTCATTTACATTCTCTATGACCATTCTGCCATCTTTCTTATCAAGTATCTGGAAGGTCCGAAGGAACACACGAAGGCCTGCAGATGAGGTGTAGTCTGTCTTTGCAAGATCGAAATGCACCTCATTCACATCATTCAGCTCACCTTCAAGAGCATCGGTCAGTTGTGGAGCTGTGTTTATGTCCAGAGTTCCTTCAATGGATACAACAAGTACTTCTCCCTCTTTTTCTTTTTTTATGGTCATGTTATTGATTCTCCTTCCTGCTTCCCATGTAAACAGCTACTCCAAAGCTCCTGGGGAAAAGTTTTTCCGAAAGAGCCAGTGTCGGATAGTTGTGGCGATCGATCCAGACCTCAGTTTCCGGTTCATAGTTTTCTAAAGCATTCTTAAGTGCATATCGCATCAGCCTTGTGAGCACCTTTCCGTAATCGCTCCCGATTGCCGCCATGATAACTACTCTTAAGGCTCCTGAAGGTACCAGATGAAAAAGAAGCATTCCATTGACCTTTCCATCGCTTTGGGAAAAACATGATACTTCATTTTCGAAGTATAACCTGGGAAGTTCGGATAAATCCTCATATACGCCGTGAAATCCCAGCATCACAAACTGTTTTATCCCAGCATTAAACCCTCTCTGAGTCATATTTGCAAGAGGCTGTATATTCTCATCCATCTTAGCGTTGTTCATAAAAGGCAATCTTTCTATCTCTGAAAGTCTGGTCTTTATCAGGTCACCTTCCATGAGTCCCACCGTAAATCCCTGGTCCTTCAGTGCAGCTTTTTCTCTGATCATGCCCCTTGCAGAAAGAGAATAAGTAGACGTGACCACCTCATCCTCAGCCAGCAATTCTTTATATTTATCGAAAAGCAGAGAAGCTGCATCATCGTGATCAATCTTGAGCCATATTATGTTGGCTTCATTGTCTTCATCGGTATCAATATGCCTGACCTCCCAGACAATGCCGGCTAGTGGCTCTTCATCATCATCCGCAGCAATCAGTCCACGAAAATAGGTTCTTCCTATATTCTCAGCCACATCCGGGGTAATGTATCCCCTGTACTGTTCAGCAGTGTCTGTATCAAGTTCAACAATATCAATATTTATACTTTCGGCGTCTTCATACATGCATAGTTCCCCCATTTTTAAAGGTCCACCATAATTGTACCAATAAATCGGCTATATGATGTATAAAATTACGATAAATTTTAGTTGAGTGGGTACTAACAGTTACCTGTGAAGACGTGATCAAGCATTTCTCTTGCAACGTCTCGCAGGTGGTAAATGCTCTCAACCTCTGTTGCAGGAATATTCATTTTAAATCTTGGAAAATAACGACTGATATGGAGCGGAACGCTGTGTCTGCCCTCTCCATCATTAAGATCTGATATCCATTTGGAAAGCTTTCTCATCTCCTCATCGCTGTCATTATAACCGGGAATAATAAGGGTTGTAACTTCAACGTGGGAGGAAGAGACAGCTCTTTTAATAAAGTCCATTACAAGGCCCCTGTCGCCACCAAGAACGTCCCTGTAATAGCTGTCCGTAAAGCCCTTAAGGTCTATGTTCATGGCATCGATGTGGGGGATGACCTGACTGGCAATTGTTTCCGTGACACAGCCATTGGATACAAGGACAGTCTTCATGCCCCTCTTGTGTACCTCTTTTGCCGTGTCGATGACGTACTCATAGCCTACAAGGGGCTCATTGTAGGTAAATGCCACACCAATATTGCCCTGAGGCTTGTAGCTTTCAGCAATCTCTGCCAATTCATCCGGGGCTATGTGTTTTACGCCATATTCATATTCTTTGTCAAAACCATAGGAAATCTCATGATTCTGGCAAAATGGACAGCGAAGATTACACCCAAAGCTCCCCACCGAGATAATGTTTGAGCCCGGGTAAAAGAGATTTAGAGGCTTCTTCTCGATTGGATCAAGGGCTATGGAAGTGACAAGACCAAAGCTTTTGCTGATTATGGTGTTTCCTTTACAGATTCGCGCTTTACATAGGCCCGTGGCCCCTTCAGTTAAATTACAGTGGTTATGGCAAACATCGCATATTGGCATAGTTTTTCGCTTCCTTACTCATGGCGGATGACTTCAAAACGCTCCAGGCTGTAATCTTCAAACTCTGATATTCCAGCCTTCTGACGGGCTATATCTATCTGCTGCTCTATGCTGTCTACCCCGTCAAGGTTTGGAAGAAGAAGTCCCCTCTTTCCTCCGTGGGTAACTATTACGCCATATCTCTTTACATCCAGCTCCTCTGGAGAACTGATCGGTTCCGGCTTATCAAGAACATCCACGCTCATCTCAAGGAATTTCAGCTCATCCTCACGGATCATAGGAAATCTAGGGTCATTTGTGCCTGCGCGTATGGCGTTCTGAAGGATCTCATCTGCAACGCAGCTGCAGGTGGGAAGTATGGTTCCGATGCAGCCTCTAAGTGCTCCATCCTTATGGATTGATACAAAGGCTCCGGCCCTCTGTTCAAACATTTCCTTTGGAAGGTCATCCCAGGCAGGGGTGTCTATATCTTTTCTTGTTATTCTCTTACCTGTGGTGATAAAGCTCTCCAGAGAGTATCTGGCAAGTCTTACATATGGGTCTTCTTTTTTGCGTTTTTCATTTAGATCAGATAGTCTTTTTGTGCGCCATTTTTCAAGGAAGTGCCTGTTTTCATCAGGATTTCCAATCTCAAAGGTACAGATTCCGTAACCAACACCAAAGGTAGCTTCGTGGGATAGCTCTTTTGCCCTGACGGATAGTCCGTCCAGGACTCCTGCCATGATGACAAAGGACCTGTGTCCACACTCAGCAGCCTTATCACAGAAGTCCTCGCTGAATTCAAAGAGCTTTATGAAGTCTCCGCTTCCGCAAACCTCCATTATCTTTTCATCATATTCAGGGCCTTCCTTAACAAAACCGTAAGGGCCGTCGTCTTTTTGCTTGTGGGAAAGGTCTCCGCTGGCAACGAAAACCACTCTTCTTCCGGTGTTTTCGATCGCCTTTTGGATGATCTGTCCCATCTCGTAGTGCATAGGAAGAGACAGGCCTGAAAGCCCGATCCTTACGAGCTTAAAGTCCTGATATTTCTTTCTGATAAAGTAAAGAGGTATCATGGTGCCGTGGTCCAGGGATGCATCTCTTTCTCCCATGGTTCCTGCAGGAAATTCCTGGATTTCAGATATGGCCGAGTCAGTAGCGATGTGACATATCTCTTTTACCAGATCTGTATCGTAGGTTTCGTCAAAGGTTACGCTTCCTGCACCGAACCTTCCCATATCTCCTCTGGCTCTGCTGCCCGGAGAAATGTGGAAATAATCAGCGTACATTATGCTGTGGGGGCTGGAGATTATGATGGTCTCCGGCTTAAGGGCAGCTATCTGATCAGCAACTTCCTCGTAAGCTCTGGTGGTTTCGATAATTTTCTTTTCCTCTCCCTTTCCAACCTCCGGAAGGATGATAGGTGGATGAGGAACCATAAATGCACCAACAACTGGCATAGTTTGTCACCTCTTTTTATATGCATACTTAGTGGGGTTACTACATATTATGTTATCACATCGGGGAATTAACTGAAATAATGTTCAGACTTTATTTAGTAGATATGTAATCATTTTTCAGACACAATATTTTCACAAAGTAATCACAAGTCTATCAAAATATCATTATATACTTGCTAGCATGAGGATAAATTCGATTACTCCGGGAACAAAATTGAATATTCATCTGACTTACAGGGATATGTCTTTTGATACCAGCTCTTTTGTTATCAGCAGCTATGGCGACGGAGCTCTCATAACTCCCGTTTATTTTGCCGGGAAGATCATTGAGTACTGCTCAGATGCTACTTTTGAGATAGTGAATCCTATTACTGGAATCAAACGCAGATTCTACATCGAGGACATGAGCAGGGTTGATTTCGCCGGTTCCGATTTCCATGTGATACGTGGAAGAGAGATTACTCTTTCTGTAAACAACAGAAAGGCTGAGAGGTTCAAGATACAGCGCGAAGCCACCGTCACTATTAAGGACAAGAAATCCGTAAGGCTTATAATCAACGATCTTTCCGTAAGAGGAATCTCACTTCTTGTTGGTAAGTATTCAGATAATTTTAATATCGGCGACGAGATTGAGATCGATCTTGTCAACGAAGAGACTTTGAAACATATCACCTTCGTTTCCAAGATCATCAGGAAATTCAAGGTTGGAGATCTGGACGCTGTCGGATGCGAAGTAAAAAATGTTTCCACAGGTCTTTTAATGTATCTCCAGTTTAAGAAAATGCAGAAGCATTCACACAACGATCAAAGAATGTTTGAAGAGGCCATCTGACCAAGGGTTGGATGGTCTTTTTGTGTTCAGAATCTCAAGCTGTCTCCCAGTACCGGGACCTTGCTTGCAAAAAATGAG